>JADGNW010000273.1 GCA_017883315.1 Blastocatellia bacterium
CGGGCGCATCAGCGACTTCTACCAGGCCGTCAAGCAGGAGATGCGAAAGACTACGTGGCCAACGCGCAGCGAAGTCTGGAGCACTACGGTTGTCGTGCTGCTTGCGATTGTTTTCTTCGGGTTCTATCTGTGGGGCGTGGATCGGCTCGTGACGCTCGGGTTTCAAGCGCTGGAGAGGGCTATAAAGTAGGCTAAGGCTTATGGCGAGAAACTGGTTCATCATTCACACATACTCGGGCTACGAGAAGAAGGTGAAAGAGTCTCTGCAGTCGCGCATCCAGGCCTACGATATGGCCGATCAGATTACTCAGGTGCTTGTGCCTACAGAAACAGTAGTCGAGATGCGCGGATCGAAACGAGTCGAGACTTCGCGAATGTTCTTTCCCGGCTACGTGCTCGTCGAGATTGAGACCGATGAGAAGGGCGAAGTAGGTGAGAAGGTTTGGCACATAATCAAGTCGACTCCGAAGGTGACCGGCTTCGTCGGCGGACAGAAGCCAACGCCGCTCACCGGGGAAGAGGTCGACCAGATTGTGCACCACGTCACAGAAGCCGCCGAGAAACCAAAGCCGAAGCATACGTTCCAGCACAGCGAACACGTACGGATTCTGTCGGGGCCGTTCAGCGGATTTACGGGTCAGGTCGAAGAGATCAATCCCGACAAGGGCGTGTTGAAAGTTATGGTCACGATATTCGGCCGGTCAACACCTGTCGAGTTGAATTTTCTGGACGTCGAGAAGTTGACCTTCTCGGAAGAGGAATAAGAGTTCCGGGTTCAGAGTTCCGGGTTTCGAGTTCGCCTTGGAACCCGGAACTCTGAACCCGAAACCCGAAACCTTAAGAAGGGGGAGAGTTTCAGCATCGCCCTGGTGCTAGCTCGCAACGGACCCAACTATGGCAAAGAAGATAACTGCGTATATCAAGCTTCAAGTCCCGGCCGGGAAAGCGAATCCCGCGCCTCCAATCGGTCCAGCGCTTGGTCAACACGGCGTAAACATCATGGAGTTCTGCAAGGCGTTCAACGCCAAGACCGCGTCGATCGGGGATATGAACATCCCGGTTGTGATAACGGTCTACGCGGATCGCTCGTTTACGTTCATCACCAAGACGCCGCCCGCTGCCGACCTTCTCAAGAAGGCGGCGGGTATCGAGAAGGGCTCGCCTCGCCCGAACCGCGAGAAGATGGGTAGAGTGACCCGAAAGCAGATCGAAGAGATCGCCCGAACGAAGCTGCCTGATCTGAACACTACTTCGGTCGAGGCGGCGATGCGAACCATTGAGGGCACGGCTCGAAATATGGGACTTGACGTCGTCGACTAGCTCTTACTTCATGTAGGGGCGTCCCTCCTTGGGAGCCCCTACATGAAGTAACGGGCGCAACGTACCGAACGCAACATAGGGAGTGGCAAGGCTCGTAAGCCAGCCACGTTAATTACCTGGGAGGAGAACTATGGCAGGCAAGAAATATCGAGAAGCTGCTGGGCAGATTGATCGCGATCGCGTCTACTCAATCGACGACGCGGTCGAGCTCGCGAAGAAAGTGGCCTTCGCAAAATTCGACGAGACGGTTGAGCTGGGAATGACTCTCGGAGTCGATCCGCGGAAGGCGGATCAGTTGGTTCGCGGCACTGTGGTGTTGCCGCACGGACTCGGCAAGTCAAAACGAGTCGTCGTAATCGCGTCCGCTGAAAAAGTTCAGGAAGCTCAAGAGGCCGGAGCTGATGAAGTGGGCGGCGACGATATCGTTGCTAAGATCAAAGGCGGCTGGCTCGATTTTGATGCCCTGATTGCCACACCGGACATGATGAGGTCGGTCGGGCAGTTGGGGAAAATTCTCGGCCCGCGAGGATTGATGCCCAACCCGAAGACTGGGACGGTCACAGTTGAGGTCGGGCGTGCGGTGCGGGAAACCAAAGCCGGCAAGATCGAGTTCCGCGTCGATAAGACCGGCGTGATTCATGCTCCGGTGGGGAAGGTGAGCTTCGACAAGGAAAGGCTTGCGGAGAATACGAAGACGCTGATCGATGCGGTTATGCGCGCGAAGCCTTCAGCAGCAAAAGGCAAGTATGTGAAGAACGCCACGATCTCATCGACGATGGGACCGGGCATTAGGCTGAACACGGCGGAGTTCTAGTTCAGGATCACCTATATGACCTATAGGACCTATATGCCCAATAGAACAGGGGATTGAAATCGTGAAAACAAGACTGCAAAAAGAAAAAGAGATCGAAGTGCTTCATCGCGAGTTTGAAGAATCGCCCAACGCGCTTCTAGTGGGGTTCCAGGGTATCAAAGTCGCCGCCGATGAGCGCTTGCGCCGCGAGTTGCGACAGGCGAACGTTTCTTATCGGGTTGTGAAGAACACACTTGCTATTCGGGCTGCCGATGGCACGCCGATGGAACAGGTGAAGGACCAGTTCGCCGGCGCGACAGCAGTAGCGCTCTCGAAGACTGATCCGGTGACGCTGGCGAAGCTGCTAACGAAATGGGCGAAAGAAACTCCGGTGTTCAAATTCAAGGCCGCCGTTGTCGAAGGCCGCGCTATCGATGTCAAGGACATCGAATCGCTTTCCAACTTGCCGGCAAAGGAAGAACTCATCTCGAAGGCTATGTTCTTGATCAACAGCGGCGCTCAGAGACTGGCTGTGGTGACGGCCGGGGTCGCGCGAAACCTCGCGATTGTAGTTGATCAAGTTCGCGCTCAAAAGGAAGCTCAGGGATAGGAATTGCGGATTGCGAATTCCGGAATGCGGATTCAAATCCGCAATCCGAAATCCGCAATCCGAAATCGAGTGTGGGCTTGTGGAGGCTCGCGCTCGGTTGTGCAATCGTAACGCCGCTCGGCAATTGTCAGTGCAGCGGCTCGGATGGCTCGCGGCAGCCGGAGATGCTCCGGCCAAGCAGCCGACTTAGTAGAGTAGAATCAACAGGAGACGAATAGTCATGTCAGAGAAGCTTCAGGGAATAGTTGACCAGATCAAAGACCTCACGGTGTTGGAGGCCTCACAGTTGGTCAAGATGATGGAAGAAACATTCGGCGTTTCGGCTGCCGCTGCCGCGGTAGCTGCCGCACCCGCCGGGGGTGGCGCCGCTGCGGCTCCAGCCGTCGAAGAGAAGGATGAGTTCGATGTTATGCTCACAGGAATGGCTGATCCAGCGAAGAAGATTCAGATCATCAAAGTCGTTCGCGAGATCACCGCGCTCGGTCTGAAGGAAGCCAAGGATCTGGTCGAAGCGGCACCCAAGGCGGTCAAGGAAGGCGTTCCGAAGGAAGAAGCCGAGACATTGAAGAAGAAACTGATCGACGCCGGAGCGACTGTCGAGTTGAAGTAGTGACAAGGATAAGTCCGATTGGTCTCATCGGTCATATTCCAACGGGCGCTTGACCGATCCGGATGCGTTGTGTAATATCGGGTCATAGCAACGAATAGGGGCGGCGACGACAATAAAGTTTATTTGGCGATCAAAAACACGCGAAGATCGCGGTCGGACAAAGTGTCTCCGGCCGGGCTTCGCCGTTTTGCGCTCAAAATGTTCCAAGCTTGCAGCAG
The DNA here is from genome assembly GCA_017883315.1 of Blastocatellia bacterium. Taxonomy (GTDB): domain Bacteria; phylum Acidobacteriota; class Blastocatellia; order UBA7656; family UBA7656; genus Onstottus_A. The sequence continues at coordinate 3,552 of JADGNW010000273.1, forward strand.
GTCTAAAGCTGCCTGGCTTTGAGAGATTTCCTCGCGTGACTTACCCCGTTTTGCGTGGACAAACTTCTCCTTCGAAAGCCGGAATTGGTTTGACCGGCTGCAAGCTTCTTCCCTTCTAATCGAGGAGTGACATGTCAGCACTAGCTAATACTGGTAACGGCATAGGCCGGGAACGGTATGATTTTTCTCGAATCAAAACGGCGATTAGAATACCGAATCTCATCGAGGTTCAACGCCAGTCTTACAATCGCTTTCTTCAAATGGACCTTCTTCCCGCTGAACGCGAGAACACCGGTCTTCAAGCCGTGTTCAGATCGGTATTCCCGATTACGGACTTTCGCGAAACCTCTCAGCTTGAATTCGTCGAGTACTCGATCGGGAACTGGCAGTGTAAATGCGGGCAGCTCGAGGGACTATATCACCTGCGCACCAACTGCCGTTCGTGCGGGGCAATCCTGCGAGTCAACCCTTACGCGGCCGAAGAGCAGACCTGTCCTCAGTGCGGCACGATGAACACGGTGTCGCCGGTGCTTTGCGACAACTGCGGCGAGCCGGTCACGCTTCAGCACAAGCACTCCGAGAAAGAGTGTCAGGAAAAGTCGATGACTTACGCGGTGCCGCTGAAGGTCAAGATCCGCCTGACGGTTTGGGACACCGACGAGGACACCGGCCAGAAGTCCATCCGCGACATTAAAGAGGAGGAAGTGTTCTTTGGCGAGATTCCGCTGATGACCGACAACGGCACGTTCATCATCAACGGAACGGAGCGGGTGATCGTGAGCCAGCTTCATCGCTCGCCGGGCGTGTTCTTCGAGAAGGAAAACAACAATACCTACTTTCTTGCGAAGGTCATCCCGTATCGCGGCTCGTGGGTCGAATTCGAGTATGACGCCAAGAACCTGCTGTACGTGCGCATCGACCGCAAACGCAAATTCCTCGGAACGGTTTTCCTTCGAGCGCTAGGGCTCATGGAGAAGATCGACGTCGATCGCATGGGCACCGACTCGCACCTGGAGGACGAAATCAAGCGGGCGAGCTTCACCGATTCGGAAGTGCTGCGGATGTTCTACACCGCGCACAAAGCCTCGATCAAGAATGGCCAGTTGCACTTCGAGCCAACGGAAGGACTTGTCGGTCTGCATCTTGCTGAAACGGCGGAAGACCGTTCCGGCGAAGTGATCGTGCGGGGCGGCGGCCACGCCAAGAAGCTCACGAAGCGCGATATCGAAGCGCTGCACAAAGCAAAGATCAAGTCGGTAACAGTCGACCCGCAGGAACTCGAAGGAGCTTTTCTGATTGATGATGTCGTCAACACCGAGACCGGCGAAGTGATTGCGGAAGCCAACACCGAGCTTACGCAACGCGAGTGGCAGCAGATAGTCGAGTCGGGCGTGTCAACTGCCGAGTTGTGCTTTCCGGAGCGCGACGATGTCGGAGTTGTAACCAGCCAGACTCTCAAGAAAGATTCGGTCAAGACTCCGCGCGACGCGATCCTCGAGATCTATCGCAAGATGAGGCCCGGCGATCCGCCGACGATCCTGACCGCGTGGAATCTTTTCCGCGGAATGTTCTTCGACGCGCGCAAGTTCGACTTTTCTCGCGTCGGCCGGTTGAAAGCGAACATCAAACTCGGCAAACCCGAGCGAGACCGCCTGGATCAGCAGACGCTTTCGACTACTGACTTCGTCGATGTGATCGACTACGTGCTGAAGATGCGCAAAGGCATCGGCGAGGCAGACGACATCGATCACCTTGGCAATCGTCGAGTGCGGGCAGTGGGCGAGCTTCTCGAAAACCAGTTTCGCATCGGGCTCGTGCGCATGGAGCGCGCGATCAAAGAGAAGATGTCGATCCATCAGGAGATGCAGACGGCGATGCCTCGCGACCTGATCAACGCGAAACCGGTGACCGCGGCAGTTCGCGAGTTCTTCGGCTCGTCGCAGTTGTCGCAGTTCATGGATCAGACGAATCCGCTTTCGGAGATCACGCACAAACGCCGCCTTTCAGCTCTCGGGCCGGGGGGGCTGTCGCGCGAACGCGCGGGGTTCGAGGTGCGTGACGTTCACCCGACACACTACGGCCGCATATGCCCGATCGAGACGCCTGAAGGCCCGAACATCGGATTGATCTCGTCGCTCTCTTGCTTCGCGCGGATCAATGAGTTCGGTTTCATCGAATCGCCTTACCGGAAAGTCGAAAACGGGCGTGTGATAGATTACGTTCGCATAACGTCAGCCGGAGATAGCGAATACAACGTTGGGGACCACCTGCCGAAGGAACAGGTCGACAAGACATACAAGAAACTCACGGCGGCTGGTCAGCAGCCCGGCGATTACGAGCCGTACCCGTTTTATCTTTCGGCGTGGGAAGAGGACAAATACACGATCGGGCAGGCAACGGTTGAAGTTGACAAGCAGGGCCGCATTCTTCAGGAACGACTCGCGGCTCGCAAGGCGGGCGAGACCAGGAATCTGTGCTTGCGTGAAGAGCTGGATCTGGTTGATGTCAGCCCGAAGCAACTCGTCTCCGTTGCGGCGTCGTTGATTCCGTTTCTCGAAAACGACGACGCAAACCGCGCGTTGATGGGTTCGAACATGCAGCGTCAGTCGGTTCCGCTTCTGCGCGCGGAAGCGCCGCTGGTCGGAACCGGAATGGAAAGAGTTACCGCTCAGGATTCCGGCGCGGTCGTGATCGCTCGCCGGGATGGAGTGGTCGACTCGGTTGACTCGGAGCGCATAATAATCCGCGCCGAACACGGGATTGCCGGCGGCACGACTTCGCGAGAGATCAACGCGGACATCTATCAGCTCACGAAGTTCAAGCGCTCGAATCAGAACACCTGCATCAATCAGAAGCCGACCGTGCGCGAAGGTCAGCCGGTTAAGAAGGGTGACGTTATCGCCGACGGTCCGTGTACCAACAGAGGTGAATTGGCGTTGGGACGTAACGTGCTGGTCGCGTTCATGCCGTGGCGCGGATACAACTTTGAAGACGCGATTCTCGTGTCCGAGAAGCTTGTAAAGGAAGACTCGTTCACTTCGATTCACATCGAGGAGCTCGAGGTTGAAGCTCGCGACACGAAGCTCGGGCCCGAAGAAATCACTCGCGACATCCCGAACGTCTCCGAGTCTGCTCTGCGCGATTTGGACGATTCGGGGATCATTCGAATCGGCGCGCAGGTCAAACCAGGGTCTATTCTGGTAGGTAAGGTCACACCAAAGGGCGAGACTCAACTGACCGCCGAAGAGAAACTGCTTCGAGCGATCTTCGGCGAAAAGGCGGGCGATGTGCGCGACGCAAGCCTTACGTGCCCGCCCGGCATCGACGGCACGGTCGTGGATGTGAAGGTGTTCACGCGTAAGGGCGCCGAAAAAGATGAGCGCTCGCTTGCCATCGAGCGAGCGGAGGAAGAGAAGCTGGAAAAGAATCTCAGAGATGAGGTTCGAATTCTGGAGGACGAACGCAACAAGAGAGTCTTCGAACTGCTCGAAGGACAGCGGCTCGCCGATGATCTGGTCTACAAGAACAAGAAACTGCTGGCGAAGGGCACGAAGCTCACACACGAAGACCTTGGACAGCTAGAGATCGGCGCGTTGCGCAAGATCGAGGTCACCAGCTCGCGCGTCGACGTGCAAGGTGAGATCGCCGATATTGAGCGGCGCACCGAAAGACAGGTCAAGGTTCAGCAGCAGCTTCACCACGAGAACATCGACAAGCTGAAGAAGGGTGATGAGCTTCCGCCGGGCGTGATCAAGATGGTGAAGGTGTTCATCGCGATGAAACGCAAGCTGTCGGTGGGCGACAAGATGGCTGGCCGTCACGGCAACAAGGGCGTCATCGCGAGAATCCTTCCTGAAGAGGAGATGCCCTATCTGCCGGACGGCACTCCGGTCGAGATCGTGTTGAACCCGCTGGGCGTTCCCTCGCGCATGAACGTCGGCCAGATTCTCGAAACTCACCTCGGGTGGGCGTCGAGAGTAATTGGGCAGAGCATCAGCGACCTGCTTGCCGACAGCCCGAAAGTCGATCAGATTCGCAAGATCTATCGCGATGTGTTCGCAAGTTCCGAATGGCAGGACCGGCTAACGGCGATGCCGGACGCGGAGTTGATTGAGCACGCGCGCACAATGGTTGACGGCATTCCGTACGCATCACCGGTCTTTGACGGCGCGCGCGAGGCCGATATCAAGAAGCTGCTGGCGTATGCTGGATTACCAACATCGGGCAAGACCGTCCTTTACGATGGAATGAGCGGCGACCCGTTCGAGCAGCAAGTGACGGTTGGCTATATCTACATGATGAAGCTGTCACACCTGGTCGACGACAAGATTCACGCACGGTCTATCGGACCATATTCGCTGATCACGCAGCAGCCGTTGGGCGGCAAGGCTCAGTTCGGCGGCCAGCGTTTCGGAGAAATGGAAGTATGGGCGCTCGAGGCTTATGGCGCCGCGCACATACTTCAAGAGCTGCTTACCGCGAAGTCTGACGACGTAGCCGGCCGCTCGAAGATTTACGAGGCGATAGTGAAGGGCGAGGCCGACTTCGATCCCGGCGTGCCCGAGTCGTTCAACGTTCTGATTCGCGAGCTTCAATCGCTCTGTTTGGACGTTGAACTCATGCGCCGCAGCGAAGAAGTGGAAGAAGAAGTGGTAACCGAATAGTCAGTAGTCAGTAGTCCTTTAGTCCGTGGCTACTGACTAAGGACCACGGACTACGGAGGAAAAATGTTTAGGACACATCAAGAAAGAACAAGCCTGGCGCCTGACTTTGAAGCCATAAGAATAAGCCTTGCCTCACCGGAGAAGATCCTGGGATGGTCGCACGGTGAGGTGACCAAGCCTGAAACGATCAACTACAGAACGTTTAAGCCGGAGCGCGACGGGCTGTTCTGCGCGAAAATCTTTGGACCGGTAACTGATTGGGAGTGCCTCTGCGGAAAGTACAAGAGGATGAAACACCGCGGCGTGGTGTGCGACAAGTGCGGTGTCGAGGTCACTCAATCAAAGGTTCGACGCGAACGGCTCGGCCACATCAAGCTTGCGAGCCCGTGCTCGCACGTGTGGTTTTTCAAGGGGCTTCCTTCGCGCATCGGCCATCTGCTCGACATACCTCTGCGAGAGCTCGAAAAGGTCCTTTACTTTGAGTCCTACATTGTGATCGATCCGGGAGACGTTCCCGAGCTTAAAGAAAAGGAGCTGCTGCCTGACGATCGTTACCGCCAGCTCATGCAGGAATTCCCGGGGCGCTTCATCGCTAAGATGGGAGCGGAAGCGATCAAGGAGTTGCTGCAAAAGGTCGACGTCGAAGAGCTGTCTGTCGAGATGCGTCAGAAGATGAAGGACGAGACCTCGCAACAGAAGAAGCTCAAATTTTCGAAGCGGCTCAAGGTCGTCGATGCATTCCGCCGCTCGGGTAATCATCCTGACTGGATGATCCTTGACGTGATACCGGTGATTCCGCCCGAGCTTCGTCCGCTGGTGCCGCTGGATGGCGGGCGCTTTGCAACAAGCGACTTGAACGATCTGTACAGGCGAGTCATAAACCGCAACAACCGTCTGTCGAAGCTCATCGAGCTGAAGGCACCCGAAGTGATCGTGCGCAACGAGAAGCGAATGCTTCAGGAAGCGGTCGATGCGCTTTTCGACAACGGCCGCCGCGGACGCGTTCTGCGAGGCGCGAACAATCGTCCGCTCAAATCGCTCTCGGATACACTTAAGGGCAAGCAAGGACGCTTCCGTCAGAACCTGCTGGGCAAGCGCGTCGACTACTCGGGACGTTCGGTCATCGTAGTCGGTCCCGAACTCAAGCTTCATCAGTGCGGCTTGCCGAAGAAGATGGCGCTCGAGTTGTTCAAGCCGTTCATCTACAACCTGCTCGAGAAGAAGCAATACGCAGCGACGATCAAACAAGCGAAGGAAATGGTCGAGCGGCAGGAGCCCGTGGTTTGGGATATTCTCGAAGAAGTCATTCGCGAGCATCCGGTGTTGCTGAATCGCGCGCCGACTCTGCACCGTCTCGGCATTCAAGCTTTCGAGCCGGTGCTGGTTGAAGGAAAAGCGATCAAAATTCATCCGCTCGTTTGCACCGCGTTCAATGCCGACTTTGACGGCGATCAAATGGCGGTGCACATTCCGCTCTCGCCGGAGGCTCAGGTTGAAGCAAGCGTGTTGATGCTGGCTTCCAACAACATCCTTTCGCCGGCGAACGGCCAGCCGATCTCGGTGCCGACCCAGGACATCGTGCTCGGGTGCTACTACCTGACGAAGGACAAGAAGGACGACAAATTCGCGGGACGCAAGTTCGCATCCGGGGATGAAGTTCTGCTCGCTCTCGACGCCGGAGAGGTCCATACCCAAACGCCGATCAAGCTCTTGTTCTCGGGCGACATTATCGATCTGGAGCACGAGCGCGACGACCAGGATGTGATCCGCGCCGCCGTTCGTACTTTGAAGAATCGAGTCGTCGACACAACAGTCGGACGCGTGATATTCAACGAACAGATGTCCGAGGGCATGCCTTATGTGAACGGCACGCTGAAGAAGAAGGGGCTACAGTCGCTGGTCAATTACTGTCACTTGCGGCTCGGTCACCCCGAGACCGTGAAGATGCTCGACAAGGTGAAGGACCTTGGTTTCCTGTATGCGACCAAGGCGGGCATTTCGATCGGCATTGACGACCTGGTGACTCCGCCCGCTAAGGCCGAGCTGGTTCAGAAAGCGCAGGCCGGAGTGGTCGAAGTCGAGAACCAGTACAAAGAAGGAATCATCACCAACGGCGAACGCTACAACAAGGTGATCGCGATCTGGTCGGACGTCACCGAGCGAGTTGCCGAAGCGATGTTCACCGAAATGAACCGCCGCGAGCAGGAATCGGGCGAGATGAATCCGATCTTAATTATGGCGGACTCTGGGGCAAGGGGCTCGAAGCAGCAGATTCGTCAGCTCGCCGGTATGCGAGGCTTGATGGCCAAACCTTCGGGGGAAATCATCGAGACTCCCATTCGTGCGAACTTCCGCGAAGGGCTTAACGTGCTGCAGTACTTCATCTCGACTCACGGCGCGCGAAAGGGATTGGCTGACACCGCGCTCAAGACTGCAGACTCTGGTTACCTCACGCGTCGGCTGGTCGACGTGGCTCAGGATGTGATCGTAAGCGAGCCCGACTGCGGGACGATCAAGGGTATCTGGGCGACGGCTATCATCGAAGGCGGTGAGGAAATCGAATCACTTCGCGACAGAATTATCGGGCGCGTCGTGCTCGACGACGTTAGCGACCCGATCACCGGCGAAATCATCGTCGAGTCCAACGAGGAAATCACAGAAGACCTGGCGGGGATGATTCAAGCCGCAGGCGGAATCGAGCGCGTCCGCATTCGTTCCGTGCTTACTTGCGAATCGCGTCGCGGGGTGTGCGTGAAATGCTACGGCCGCAACCTGGCGACGGGCCGCATGGTCGAGCTGGGCGAGGCGGTTGGCGTTATTGCCGCGCAATCAATCGGCGAGCCGGGCACTCAGCTCACGATGAGGACCTTCCACATCGGCGGCGTCGCCGGTGGTGTGAGCGAAATCACCAAGCACGAATCGATCGCGGCGGGCAACGCGAAGTTCGAGGACCTGAAGACTGTCCGGAATCGCGATGGCGACCTGGTGGCGATGAACCGCAACGGTATTATCATCCTTGTGGATGAGCGCGGACGCGATTTGAAGCGCTATCAGATCAACTACGGGGCAACGCTCAAGGTAACCGACGGTCAGAGAGTTGAGGAAGGGCAGGAGCTTGCGGAGTGGGATCCATACACATTCGCGATCCTGACCGAAGAAGCGGGCTCGGTCGCCTTCAAGGACTTAATCGAAGGGGTGACCGTCCGCGAGGAAGTCGACGAAGTCACCGGGCTTTCGCACCTGGTTGTTGTTGACTCGCCCGACGAGAAGCGTCAGCCGAGGATCGAAATCCGCGACGACAAGAACAAGGTCTTGCGAACTTATCAGATGCCTGTTCGCGCGAACCTGCTCGTTTCGGACTACGACGAGTGGAAGAAAAAGCGTAGCGCTATCGCTTCCAGGACGCAGGAGGAGAAAGAACGCGTGCGTGTCGCCCCAGGGGACATCATTGCCAAGATTCCTCGCGAGACTACAAAGACCAAGGACATTACCGGCGGTCTGCCGCGCGTGGTCGAACTGTTCGAAGCTCGCAGGCCGAAGGAAACAGCGGTGATGACCGAGATCGACGGCGCGGTCAAGTTCGGTCCAATAGTGAAAGGGCTGCGCCGCGTAATAGTCGAAGCAACCGACGGCGAGAAGCGCGAATACTCGATTCCTCGCGGCGTGCACATAAACGTGCAGGAGGACGACTGGGTGAAAGCGGGCGAGCCGCTTATGGACGGTCCACTCAACCCGCATGACATTCTGTCGGTGCGCGGTATCGAGGAACTGCAGCGCTACCTTGTGAACGAGATTCAAGAGGTCTACCGTCTGCAAGGCGTCAACATCAACGACAAGCACATCGAAGTGATCGTTCGTCAGATGCTGCGATGGGTGCGCGTCAAGGATGTCGGCGACACTGAGTTCCTTCTTGAAGACATGGTAGACCGCTTCCGCTTCCAGGACGAGAACGATCGTGTTCTCTCTGAGGACGGCACGCCGGCTTCGATGGAGCCGCTGCTGCTGGGTATCACGAAGGCGTCGCTCTCGACCGAGTCGTTCATCTCGGCCGCTTCGTTCCAGGAGACAACGCGAGTGCTGACCGAGGCCGCAATCAGTGGTAAGGTCGATTACCTGCGGGGGCTCAAGGAGAATGTGATAATGGGCCGGTTGATTCCTGCGGGAACGGGCATGGATTACTACCGGAATATCAAGCTCGAGCCGGATCGGACGCAGGAGGAAGCCGAGGCAGCAGAGATTCCAGCCGGAGAAGATATCAAGGCCGAAGTCAAGGAAGTCGGCGATTAGTCGGCCCTCAGCTTTGCGAGTCACTCTGGAGAGGGAAGAAGCCAGCTTGCAGTTGGTTTCTTCCCTTCTGTTTTTTGGTGCGGCGTTGTTATCTTGATACCGAAACGGCGAGGGCGGTCTGCGGTGTAAAGGTGTTGGCGTTAAGGTCTGCGAGCCATTCAGCGCGCTGCTCGGTATTTCCTACTTCGCGGTACGCGAACACGAGAAGGACTCGTGTCTTCGTTCCCTTGATCGGGTGTACAGTCCATCCCTGATACCCGACTAGGTTTCCGACTCGCCGCGACTTCTCAAGCTCTCGTGACAAGCGAGCGTCGATAGTAAGATCCGGCTCATTGGAAGGCATGTGCTGCAGTCTGTCGAGCGAGGTCAATGCAAGCTTGGGCTCAGCTCCCTGGGAGTGCACAAGAGGCACCACAAAAATGTAGAGGCCAACGCTTAAGACTGCCACCAGGGCAGCGACGCTCGAAACGACCAACCGAATTTTTCGCTTTTTGTTGCGTGGTGGGCTGAGAGAACGGTCATAGGGTTCATGGTGCTTTCGTGAGACTACCTGAGCTGCCGGTTTCCTGGGTGGGCTCGGGGCACTCAGCTTGAACCCAGCCTTCGGTTTCGGCAAGTTGCAATACGGGCAGTACAGAGCCTCCGCAGTCACATCAGTCGCACAGCGTGGACACACCATGGGCATCGCTTACCTCTCTGAATTCTCAAGCTCGTCCACTAGCATTCGAGGGACCACTCAGACAAAGTGGCGCAAGAGCTTCACAGTTTGAAGATTCTATCTTTGCGTGTCGAGAAAGGAGTGGGAAGAGTCGTTACATTTCTTGTCAGCATAGAGAAAAGTTGTCAGTTGATATTGCTGAGCGGGTTGCCTCCGCGAACTGCCCGGCGAGGGTTCTCAGCGCGAGAAATGTGGCTCGCAAACAATGCCGCTGCGTGGCGTTGATTTTGTTGTTGCTTTTTCCGAGCGCTTCGATATACGATAAGCCGCTTTCAATGCTCAATCTCCCGTCCTCGAAGCCCCAGGACTGAGCGGTAAGTAAAGCAGCGAGGCGGGCGCACCCACGATTCGTGCAAGAAGCAGCGAAAGGGACAGAGTCCGATTGGCGCCGGTGTGGATACCAGGCTTCAAAGATGAGCAGCAGGCAGCGGTAGGTTCCGCAAGTTTTGAATCCGGTGCGGTCGCCGGGCTAGTACAAATTGATGGAGTACCCAAAAACATTGGAGAGGGATAAACAAATGAACATAAAGAGAGCAGTTTTCATGGCAGTGCTTGTGGTGGCCATAGCTGCGCTGGCC
>JADGNW010000274.1 GCA_017883315.1 Blastocatellia bacterium
CGCTGTGATAACCTGAACCTTCGCAGAGCCCAAGATGATTAACCTTCTTTCAATAAGGTGCAGCCTTGCTTTCGCGCCGTATGTAGAGGAGAGCACCTCCGAGTTTTTGAACGATGGCGTTGTGACCTCCCGTGTTGTGCGCCAGGGTAGTAACGGGTTGATAGTCAGGTCGGAGGGTGACATCGTGCTGCGCCACCAGAATCGTCAGGTGCAGCTCGGACGTGCAGAGGCCAGACATTATTCTGCGACTGTCGGGTTCAGACACGAGTTCTATCAAGTCGCGCGCATGGAAGACGAGGTTGTGATGGCAAACGTCGGCGGCGAGCTTCTGTTGTCACACCCTCAATCTGATCTGTGGCTGACCCAACGAGCGGTTGCGGCGCTGTTACAAACATTCAGCGCTGGAAGCGGATTGACTTCTGCATCAGGATTACCGGAATGGTTGACCGTTTCGGCAGGCGGAGGGCGGTTGTTGATAAGCGATCAACGTAATGGCAGATGGGTGCTGCTGGGCGAGGATCATATTCGTGAGATCGAGCGCAGGCTGGCTTTGCTTGAATTTCCGCGCGAGGCGTCAGCTCTGCTGCAGCCGCCAACCTTTTCGCTGAAGGGAGTCACTGTTCACTTGCAGTCAGCGTTAACACTCGCGGAGACGCTCGAGGAGTTCGCCGAGACCGGACGCTTCCAGTCGTTTGCAGATCGCGCGCCCGCTTTCTTCTTGAGCGCGAGGGAAGCGACCGAAGGGATCGAAATTACGGATGAAACTTCGCGCGTTGGCTTGAGCGCGAAAGAAGCTCGCAAATGGGCTGAGATAATTCGCGGCGAACTCGCGCGACTAAACTCCAGTTGTATGACGCGCGGCAAAATCAGAACAGTCTTCGCGGATGCCGAGGAGGGACGATGGGTGCTGCAATGGGGCGACGAGGTTTTAGTTTCTGACACCTTAATTTCACAACCAGCCCGGGAGCGCAGGCATCCTTACCTGCTGGGTCTTGGATTGAGTGCCTCAGAGAAACCAGCAGGTAAGGATGCCTGCGCTCCCAGGCTGGAATCGCTCGAGGTGAAACGAATTGAGGGGTTTCTGCTGCTTTTGTCGCCCGCTACGAGCGCGTGCGTGGCTCTTGATATGAATGAACTGGCGCGATTGTCAGAGTGAGCGTGAGCGAGGTGTGGACAGGCGTCTACTTGAGATCAACGGCTCCAAACATATGACCGAGCTTTTCCTTCTTGGTCTTGAGGTAGTCGGCCGTTCTCTCATCAGATTCAACTTCGATCGGCACACGTTGAACGTCGAAACCGGCCTCGTTTAACGCGGCAATTTTGTCCGGGTTATTCGACATCAGTCGCACCCTTTGCAGGCCGAGTTGTTTGAGTATATTTACGCAGCACTCATATTGGCGAAGGTCGGCTTCGAACCCAAGCGACAGGTTGGCTTCAACCGTATCCTGGCCCGCGTCCTGCAGTTCGTAGGCCCTGATCTTGTTAGTAATCCCGATTCCACGACCTTCCTGCTGTTGATAGATGATCACGCCGCGGCCTTCTTCCTGAATGAGCTTCATCGCGTGATCGAGCTGCCTGCCGCAATCGCATTTCAGTGAATGGAAAACATCTCCAGTCAGGCACTGAGAATGGATTCGAACGAGAGTGGACGTCTCGCCGTCCAGCTCTCCTTTGACGAGCACCGGAAACTCCTCGCCGTCGAGCCTGCTTTTGAATCCGATGATCCGAAACAGCCCAAACTCTGTAGGCAGGTTCGCTTCAGCCAGGCGCTCGACACCCGCGCACTCTCTAGTAGAACTTCCATTGCCGTTAGTCATAGTCAATTACCTAAAAGTGTAGGGACCGGTTTCATGAGCGTCAAGCCGGAAGGCGGAAGGCAGAAGGCAGAAGGCAGAAGGCAGAAAGCAGAAAGCAGAAGGCAGAAAGCAGAAGGCAGGAAAGTAAACCTCTCATTCTTGAATGACTTCTGCCTACTGCCCGCCTGCCTACTGCCTTCCGCCTGCTGCCTGCTGCCTTCCGCCTACTGCCTACTGCCTTCTGCCTACTGCCTTCTGTCTTCCGCCTACTGCCTACTGCCTTCTGCCTTCTGTCCTCGATCATCTATCCTCTTTGCTCTCCTACTCCGCCGTTGATATATTCATTGTTCATTAAAGGGTGAGAGATGTGAACGACACCGAGCGCACAATAAAGCTCGACCTCCGCGATTTGCCTCGATCAATCACTAAGCGGCCCGTGCTGGTCATTCTGCAGGGGCAGTCAATCGGAGAAACCACCAACCTGGAAAACGAGCGGACCATCATAGGGCGCGGGTCCAACGCCGACGTTGTGTTGCGTGATGAAATCGCTTCGCGGCAACACGCCGAAATAACACGTTTGTCGCTGGAAGGAAACCTCGTCGAGTACTACGTCAACGATCTTGATTCCACCAACGGCACTTTCCTGAACGGTGCGAAGGTAATGTCCCAGCAGTTGCTTCAGGACGGCGACAAGATAAAGATCGGAAACCACCTGTTGAAGTACGCGATGCTCGATGAGTTCGAAGCGGAGTTTCAGGAGAAGCTTCATCAGATGACCCAGCGTGACGAGCTGACCGGTCTCAGGTCCCGCCGCAGCCTGTTCGCCGAGCTCGATCGAAAGATAAGCAGGTCGGTAAAGAAAACGAAGCCTCTTCGGATCAACGTGCTAATGATGGACATTGACTTCTTCAAACGGGTCAACGATGGGCGCGGGCATCTTGTAGGTAGCCACACCATCCGCGATGTTGGACACATTATTCGCGATGTGGTTGGTAACGCGGACCTGGCGGCTCGCTACGGAGGCGAGGAATACATGGCTTATATAATCGGCGCACGGGAGCGGGGGTTCGAGGTAGCAGAAGAGATCAGAAAGAGAGTGGAGGCGCATCCGTTTCCAGCGTCAACCAGCGACCTCACTCAGACCATGCACATAACGATTAGTCTTGGAGTGGCCACGTTTCCCGATGACAGCACAGCGGCGCTTGAGATAGTTCAGAAGGCGGATCAGGCTCTGTTCAGAGCCAAGCTCAGCGGCCGCAATCGGACTTGCGTCTACGATCCCGAGGTAGATAAACCGGATTCATTCCACCAGACCGTCGATGCTTCGGCGATTATCTACGGCCCGGCCGACGCGCAATGATGGTTACACAGCGAACAGCTTTGACTTGATCGTAGCGAGAAGGTTGTCTAAATCAATGGGCTTCTCGACGTAAGCATCGGCTCCGGCTTCGATGGCGTCGTTGATCAATCGCTTGCCGTAAGCGCTCATCACAATGATCGGAGTTCCGCTGATAGGTCGCGATTCGCGAATACGCTTTATCATCTCGATGCCGTCCATTCTCGGCATTTGAATGTCGGTCACTATCAGGTCCGGGTGCGCGCTTGTGGCTGTGCTGAAGCCGACCATCCCATCGATCGCGTGTTCGACTTCATATCCTTCCATCTTCAGCAGACGGCAAAGCAGAAATGAAGTGTCGTGATGGTCCTCGACTACAAGTACCTTTTTACTCATAACCCCTTGCTCGATCATCCGCGCGCCGCTCGCAGTCTCACGCGCCCAGCAGGGCGAGACGCAGCGCGGCCTCTTGTTCTATATTCACCAAGGCGACAATGATGTCACCATCGTTCAGCATTGTTTCTCCGCGAGGCACCACCGTCGAGTGGCCTCGCAGAATAGCGATCAGATTGCTCTCGGGTGGCAGCTTGATCTCACGCACCGTGAGCCCTTTGGCCGGAGACGCAGCATCCAGCGGGTACTCCAGTATCTGGAAGGCGCCTGCCTGAAGGCTGAGCAGAGTTTTTATCCGCACAGTAGGAAGCTCACGCTCGATCACCTGCTGAATGATTGCAGTTGAGCTCACCGTCGAATCAACCCCAAGCCGCGCCATCACTTCTTCGTTTTTTGGATTTGATGCGCGTGCTATTGTCTTTGCGACCCCAAAAACTTTTCTCGCGACCTGGCAAGCGATAAGGTTGTCCTGGTCGCTGCCGGTTGCTGCCACGAACACACGCGCTCGCGAGGCGCCGGCGCTATCGAGCACATCGTGTGTCGAGCTGTCTCCGACGAACACCTGACAGGCGAGCTTGCTCGATAATGCAACGGCGCGAGCGGCGTCTTGTTCGATCACGGCGACCTCGTGGCCGCTTTCATAGAGCTCGCGCGCCAGGTTCACTCCAACTTTGCCCCCGCCCGCGATCAGGATGTAACGCGACTCATCGGTTGCCTGATAGGGCATTCTCGCGTGAGTTGTAGCTTGCTCAGGCGGCATTCGCTCAGTCAGGGGCTGATTGGCTGCGATGTCGACTTGCTCGACGATCATGGTCACGGCTAGCAGGGTAGGGCAGACCACAATCAACTGAGGATCTTCTTGAGTGGCTTCGGCGTGGCTCGGTTCGTACACTCGGGCGATCGCGCGCGGAACGTGGTAATGGCTGCGCGCGACCTGCGCGGCCATCAGATTGACGTTGTCGTCACGGGTGACGGCCAGCAAGATGTCAGCTTCGCCAATGCCGGCTTCGCGTTGAACGTCGACGTCGATGCCGTTGCCCTGTACCAACTCAACGCCTTCAAGCTGCGACGCGCGGCCAAGACGGCTGGCTTCCTTATCTACGATGGTAATTTGGTGGCCTCGATCGAGGAGAGATGCTACTGTCCTGGACCCAACCCGCCCGTATCCGATAACGACAATCTTCATCTGTCACTATTAGACTACCGAACGCCGCTATCCCTGACAAGGTCAAACGCTATCGGGGGGATGCCCATATAGGTGTTCAGCAAAACCGGCGCGACCGAGTTCACTCAGGCAATCACACTTGCGAAAGACCATTAGACAATCACAGGTAGGGAAGAGGGACTTGTCTCCGCCTGTTCCGTTTTGGTGACGCATCGGCCAAGAGCGGGGACAAGTCCCTCTTCCCTACCTGTAATTCTTGTCGCCAATTGGCAGCTCTCTGAGTCTCCCAGGACTACTAGTCTTCCTCCGCTACCTGATACTGTTCCAGCTTTCCGTCCGGCAGTTCGTAGGTCCAGGCCCGCAAGACTTTCTTGTCGAACTTTATTCGATAGACTCGTAACGTCATGCCTCCGCGAAGAGCCTGGTGGACCTGATTAAACTCCTGAGGCGTCCCCAAAGGCGCAAGGCTGCTGGCGAAATCTTTTAGCGCTTGCTCGCTGAAGTAGTAGTTCGCATTGTCCGTGAACAACGAACGGTCGATCGTTCCGTGCTGAAGTCCATCGAAAATCTTGCGAGCTTGTTCTTGCTTCCCAGCCGTTGCCGGATCGTTCGTGGTGAACAACAGAGGAGCGATGCCGTGAGCGATGTCGCCGGCAGCCCCAGCGGCATCCTGATTGGTGAGCACGACTACAGCAACGCGCTCATCGGGGAAGACGATGTTCTCGGAAGTGAAACCCGAGACCTCGCCTCCATGCGACAGCGCGCGATGCCCCGCCTCTGTGCCAACGCTCACGCCCAATCCGTAATGAGTGCCCAATCCATTCTTGAGCAGAACGTCAGTCTCGAGCTGCTGGTAAGACGCCGGCTTCATCAGCTTTCGATCTATGATTGAGATGTCCCACCTCGCGAGGTCACGCGCCGGCATCGCAAGCTCTCCGGCCGCAAAGAGCCATCCTTTGCCCTCCTTCGGCGCAGGATGCAGCGGCCCGAGCGCATAACGCATATAACCGGTCGGGTCGGTTTCGCCGAGTTTTTCCTGATCGATATTCATCACGCTCTTCATATCGAGCGGGGTGAATACCTTCTCGCGCAGAAACTGAAGCAGCGGCATCCGAGCGGCCTTCTCGACGATTACTCCGGCGATCACGTAGTTGGTGTTGCTGTACTGCCACTTCGTGCCGGGATCGAAATCCAGCGGCTTGCGCGCCCAGATATCTAAGATCTTCCGCGCGGTGACCGGCTGCAGCATGAAAGGCATTACGTAATCCTGAGGCCAGTAGTCCTGATAGCCGGAGGTGTGAGAGAGCAGTTGTCGAATGGTGACTTCGTTCGCCCGAGTCAAGTCAGGCAAAAACTTCGCGACCTTATCGTCGAGCGAGAGCTTGCCTTGTTCCTGCAGTAGAAGAATCGCCGCAGCGGTGAACTGCTTGCTAATGGAACCGATGCTGTAGCGCATGTCCGGGGTCGCTGAAGTCTGCGACTCAATTCGCGCAGCCCCGTACGCCTGGACGTAAGCGATTTGGCCGTTAGTAACTACCGCCACCGAAGCACTCGGGACGCCGGACTTGGCCAGGGCGTCAGTGGCGAGCTTATCAATCTTCTGTCGCAGCTCGGGCGAGAGTTGAGTCTGAGCGCTCGCCGAGAGAGATGCGAAAGTCACTGAGGCTATGAGGGCAAACAGGTGAAGTGACATACGACATCGGGTCATTGGTTTTTGGTTCTCCTTGGGGAAGTTTGTGATCGCATAACGCCAAAGCTCAGCCGCCTGTGTCTTTGGGCGCGCAGGTTGGCGTTTCTAGTTCGGCATCGTCCGCCTTCTTCGCGGCGCGCTGTTCCCTGAGCCAGAAGAAGTGCTGGAAGGTATATCCGTGCGCGATATCTACAAGCC
>JADGNW010000275.1 GCA_017883315.1 Blastocatellia bacterium
ACAACGCGAGATTAGCTGCTACGAAGACGACCCCGATCAACGCAAACATTGGAGCCAGCAGCCACCCATTCTCTGGAGGAAAACGTGTTCCGCCGTATGCTGCAACGGCCGTTCCGGCCAGCAAAAGGCCGCCCATTCCAATGTCGCGGTCAAGGAACACCGATGCGGTAGATGCGCTCAGCCTGCCGGTCTCCTTGTGCAGATAGTAAACCTTGACGACGTCCCCACCGATGGCCGACGGAAGGAAGAAGTTGAAGTACATTCCGAGATAATAAAGGCCGAGAATTCTGAGGAAACTGGTCTTGATATCCAATGGTTTTAGCAGCAGATACCACCGGTAAGCGCTGATGGTTTGCACAAGGAAATAAAGGGCAACCGCGGCGATGAGGTAGGAGACGCTAGCCGTCCTCAGATTCGCCCAAAGATCCTGGACGTGAACAACTCTGGTGAAGATGTAGACCAGAATCCCAACGCTGAAAACAATCTTCAGAAGTGTCAAACCGGTCTTCTTCATTGTGCGATGTTCGGTCCGCCTTTGTTCGATATTAGCACCACTTGAGGGAGCTCACCTCGGTCAAGAATGCCCTTCAACTTTACTTTAAAAATCGGATGACTGGCAAGCACGTGAGTCTCCGCAGGAAGCAGCGGTTTTATCGCTTCATACTCACTTGCGGTCATCAAGCAGAAGACTTCTTTGCCCGAGGAAAACGCAGCCTCGATCTCGTGCTTCTCGAGAATACGCGCTGCGGCCGGGTCACCCAGAGCTACGTACTCAAAGATCGGCCTGCGAAGATAAAAGACCATGCTCGGATAGGAGGCTCTGTAATAACCGACGAGCGCATCAGGTCCGGCTTCCGAAGCAATCACTTCGCTGAGCGCGCGGACCGGCCGGTATCGTTCAATGTCCGGAAGCGTCCGGAGCACGAATACCCAGTTGCAGGCGATCACCGTCAAGGCTGTCGTCAGAATGGCCAAACGCGCCTTGTTAAGGATTGATGCGCCTGCGGCTATTACTCCGCCAATGATGCCCGCGCAACCGATCAGAAGCGTGCCTGCCAGTCTGTAAGGTTGAGCACTGTTGCCAAACAAAAAGAGAATGACTGCGGTCGCAGCAATGATGATCGTGGCCAGGCAGAACGTAGTCCAGCGCATCGCACTCTGCTGGGGAAATTGTTTCTTACCAAACCAGCGTGATAGAGCGCTGCCGACGAGCGCGGCCGCGGCTGGATAAATTGGGAGCACATACAGGTCCTCTTTACTTCTCGACAGTGAGAAAAACACTACGATCACCGCGATCCAGATTAGAAGCAGGGCGTTGTTTTCCCATTGACGGCGTTCGACTGACTCGGGTCGTGGGGTATCGCGCATAAAAGGCCAGAGACGCCGGAGGGCAATCCAGCAGAGTGGAATTAAGAATACCGACCAGGGAAAAAAGTCGCCGATTACAACCGGGAGGTAAAAGAAGATCCCCCGATGCGGCCCCCAAACCGGCTGCATATATCGTGACAGATTATCTTTGATGATGAAGTACTCGATGTGACCCCAACCGTGTTGAAAGTAGATCGCCAGGTACCACGGCAATACGATCAGAGCGACAACGACTAAGCCCATCGGTAGCATCACCCGGCGCAGCTCGCTGAGTCGCCGGCAAAAGGCGAAATAAACTGCCATCACGATGGCGGGGAGCGCGGCCGCAACCGGCCCTTTTGTGATGACACCGAGACCTATGCATCCATACATCAGCAGTAAATACAGCCGCCGTCGCTGGGGCTGCTTTTGAGCGAGCACAAACATGAACAGCGCTAGCGCCATGAACATTGCAAGGTAAAAGTCGATCATTATCCGGCGTGAGAACATCAGAAACCGTGGCGATGTGGCCAAGCCGATCGCCGCCAGCAGGCCCGCGTCCACTGAAAACAACACCCGTCCTAACCCGAAAGCTGTAGCAATCATCACCAGTGCTGCCAATACAATCGGAAGCCGCTCCGAAGTTTCTGATACGCCGAAGAGCTTGTAGAACGGCACGACTATCCAATAACTGAGAGGCGGCTTGTTAAGGCGGACGTGATAGTTGAAAGTAGGATTGACGTAGTCTCCGGCCGCGATCATCTCCCGAGGCGTCTCGGCGTAGAACGCTTCATTCGAGTCCCACAATGAAGATGCGCCCAGACGAAGGAAGTAAGGCGTTACGGCAACGGCTAGGATGGTTATCAATAACCACCGGTGGCGGGGCAGCGAGATGTTCATTATCGAGACAAGGTAACTATCACAGCGGCATAGTCAGTCGCAAGCGGAGAGGTAGGACGAAAGACCGTGAATTGAGATGTGGCTGGGCGGAAGTGCCTACTCAAGCTTGAGGCTCACGACAATCGCTTCCTTGTTACGCACTACCTTTAGAGCGATCGGGCTGCGCTGACTTGAGAGAAGCGCCTGGAGTTGAGCCGCGCTCAATAGCACTCGCTCTTGAGTTCCTACAATTACGTCGCCGGCCTTCAGCCCGGCGCGTTCGGCGGGACTGTTCTTTGTAACACTCGATATCAACACTCCACCCCTGGCTTGAAGAGTCGCCGCAAGTTGAGAGTTAAGCTGGCGGGCCGTAAACCCCTCTCGAAAACTTACATCCTGCTCGCCGGTAAACTCGGCGCCAGGATACGCCTGACGGGAAGCGTCCTGGACGGCCTTCGGCGGCGCGCCACTGTTCTCCGGCCCAAGCGCTCGCAGACTATCGTAAATGTGTCGGATCTCAATTTCTAATTCGCGAATGGCTTCATTAGTCTCTCTCGACGGCGGGCTCTTGTGATATGCGCGAAAGCGGATAGTTAATTCTTCGAGCCGCTTCAACAGTTGATCTCTTTGTGCAGACGCAGACTCCCAGGGCTGGTCGAATGGAGCCAGCAGATTCACGGGTTCGCTATTAGGTCTCGGCCCTAATACCGCTTTGAGCTCCAGGGGCTGATGATTCCTGATCGCGCGCAGTTTGATTGCGCGTCCCGCGGGCAGAGTTGAAAGCGTGGCTTTGAGGTCAGCCGCTCCGGCGATATCAAAATCGTCCAAGCCAATAATGATGTCGTTGGGTAGAATGCCGGCCTGAGCCGCGGCGCTTTCAGAAGTGATCTGTCGGACAATCACACCGGCCTTGCGTTGAAGCCCAAGTGGCGCGAAGTCAGAGTCCGAAAGCTGTGTCAGGCTGTCACCGGTCATCCCAAGCCATCCAGCAGGCACGTTGTCATTTTTCTCGATGACTCTCTTTGCGATCGTGTCTCGTATGAAGTCAACAGGGTAAAGATAAGCCCGCCCAAAGCCCGCGTATTGAGCCATTCCGACAACCTGGTTTTCAGTCGTCACAACAACGCTGCTGTCGCATCGCGCGAGCAAAGCGTCGGATAGTAGAGTCAAGGCTCCACGTGCTCTCGAGTAAATGCTGTCGGCCGCCACTCGCCCTTCAGAGACGGTGATCGACGGCGAGATATATACTCTTTCCGACGTGGCTGTGGGCACAACATCGGTGCTCAATATCTTGACCGCCGCGCCGTCCAATAAACCGCTCACAGTAACGAGTTTCGGCATAGTAGATCTGAAGTACGCAACATCAAGTACGGCGAACCCCGTGGCTAAATCTACGCCGATCAGCTTGGCCTCAAGCGTCATTCCCTGATTGGTAGTGACGGTGAGCTTCTGGTTTTTATCCGCCAGGTCGAGATTCGACAGCCTGGTGACTACGTGACCCTGATCGTCCACCACTAGTCCGGTCGTTACGTTGTAAATGTAGCGCGGAGCGCTTCCCGCAACGCCGACTCGGAGACTTTGCTGTTCGCGCATGAGCGCGACCATTTTTTGAACGTCGATCGTGTGAACGACTGATACCGCCCAGGGCACGGAAACCTTGCCGTCGCCCGAAGCCTGTGGTACCGGTTGTGGCGCTTGCGCCAATGCCGCCGATGAGAACATCAGAATCAGGATTGCTGTTGTGCTTCTATTCATGAAAGCCCTGGGTTGCTGGCCACATTCGTTCTGCGTTCACGGGTCTAAAAAGAATTACCTGCATTGCGTACAGCCCGCTGGCCGGCGCTCACATACAGAAGCGGCTGCGCTCCTACACTCACGGTAGGCATGGGGACATCCATCTCTCCGTTACGGCCACGCACTAAAACGACTCCGCCGTCTTCGGCTGTGAAGTAGCCACCGGGCGTCGTCCGTCCGCGTGCCACGACGTCAGCTCGTCCGCCTCTAGAATTTCGTGAATAGTATTCACGCACCTTGGGCACAGTGGGAGCGGCCGTCACCGCCGCGCGATCTATGATTGGGGGAGCGGCGGGGTTGAACGTGGGCGGCGCGGTAGGCGGCACAGTTGCAACGGCTTTTGATGCTGACCCGTTCGAGCGATCAGAAAACAAACCGGCATATTGCGCAGCGAAGATCATAATGACCAAGCCGGCGGTTGCTGCGCCAAGACGCAAATAGCCCGCTGAGCTTAGCCATGAAAACGCGCTTCGAGCCTTCACCTCCGCAAGCCGCGCTTTCAACATCGCGTCGAAATTCATCGGCACGCTGACCCGGGTTTCCGATGCCAACAGTTTTCTCAGCCCAGCGCGCTCGTTCGCAAAGCGCTCGCAATCGCCGCATCGGCCGATGTGCTGGTTCACCTCGAACGAAAGCAGATCTGACTTGTCTGCCTCGTCGATTAGTTTCTTGATATAGTTACAACCCATCATCGTTTTCACCCGTTGTTTTTCACCGGTTTCACATGTAGGCGCTCAACTTCTCCTTGAGAAGATTCCGCGCCCGGTTAATTCGCGACTTGACGGTTCCCTCGGACAGTTTCAGCGTTTCGGCTATTTGGTCATAGCTCAACCCTTCGACGTCGCGAAGAACAATTGCAGCTCGATACTTCTGCGGCAAAGATGTGATCGCGCGAGCGACGGCGCTGCGGCGCTCGTTGGCGATCAACGTTTCATCCTGAAGCATCTTCAGATCAGGCGGATCAAGCTCGATGGCTTCTCCGTCATCATTCGTGAAGGGCGAAAAAAGCGAAACCATCTTCCGCCGTTTGCGCCTGCGAAGCTCACTGATCGCGAGGTTGGTCGCGATGCGATAAATGTACGTCGAGAAGCTGTAGTTCGCCTGATAGCGCGATGCGCTCGTGTATACCCTTATGAATGTTTCTTGCGCTAGTTCCACGGACCTGTCGTAATCGTCGAGCATTCGGTGAACGAAATTGGTAATCGGATTGCGGTACCGGCGCACGATTTCCTGAAACGCGACTTCATCGCCGTCGCGAATTGCGGCTAGCAGTTCGTGATCGCTCGCTGCCTCTACCGACCGGCTGCCGCTCAGTTCAATTGCTTGCGCCTGGTGAGTGACTGCTGCCATTCGGGCCGTGTCTTCCTCTTACGATTTATTGCTTCTCCATAATTATACCCAGATTAATCACGACCCAGTAAACACAAAGTTCCCAATTGTTCGTCTTATGAGCAATTACGGCGGTCGTAAGGAAGCCCGTTGGTTGACAACCGAGTGGCCCACTATATAATGAATATCTTTTGCGCAGAGCGCCTTTCTTTTGAGATTGTGGCAATGAAGGTGGGCCGAGCGCTCAGATCCGGGGATGAACATAGTAGTAGCTAAGATAAGCGAGGAAGAAGGGCTCAGTCTCCAATATGTCTTCCCGGAAGGTGAACCGGCGCTCGTGGGCGAAGAAGCCGGCCTGATCGGGCGCTGCGAGTTGAATCTGCGTGCCACCCGCGCAGGCGATGAGGTCGAATTGATTGGAAGTGTGAACGCGGCTGTAGGATTTGAGTGCGACCGATGCCTGAAGCCACTATCCGTTCCTGTCGAGCAATCATTTGATCTTCTGTATGTGCCACCGCTCAAGGCCGGTGACGAGAGGGAACTGGGCGCGGACGATCTTTCGACGGGCTTTTATCAGGATGGAACGATCGACCTCGACGATGTTGTTCGCGAGCAAGTAGAACTGGCACTTCCGATGACTCGACTTTGCACCGAAGAGTGCGAGGGTCTGTGCCCCGATTGCGGCGGGAACTTGAATGATGCCGAGTGCGCTTGCAAGCTCAATCGAGCGGACGAGCGGTGGGCTGCGCTTAGCGAATTGAAATCCAAACTGAACTGATAATCAGGAGTTTATTATGCCAAATCCGAAACGCAAACATTCCAAGTCGCGCACCGGCAAACGCAGAGCGCACGATCATCTGACGCCAGTCCTGTCTGGGAACTGTCCTCACTGCGGTGAGCCTCGCCTGCCGCACCGCGTGTGCGCGAAGTGTGGTTTCTACCGCGGTCGCGTGGTAATCGTAAAGAAAGAAGAAGAGTAGAGAATCGCGAATTTCGAACTGCGGATTTCGAATGTTGAAATTCGGAAACCGATTCGCACTTCGAAATTCGACATTCGAAATTCCTTTATGCTTAAGATCGCTGTGGACGCAATGGGTGGCGATTACGCACCCGCAAGCGAGGTGGAAGGCGCCATTGAAGCGACCCGCGACCTCGGCGTCGGAGTCATCCTGGTCGGGCGATCGGAACAGATTCAAGCAGAACTCGACAAACATCGCAGGAGCCGGGCGCTCGGCGGCACTCGACGGTCCTGGCGCAGTTCCAGCATCGAGATAGTTGACGCGCAGGAGGTCATCACAATGGATGACCCGGTTGCGGTTGCAGTGCGACGTAAGAAGAACAGCTCGATTCGTGTCGCAGCCAAGCTCGTGCGAGACGGACAGGCCCAGGCGCTCGTGAGCGCAGGCAACACCGGCGCGGTGATGATGACCGCGAAGCTCGTTATCGGCGCGCTGCCGATGGTCGATCGTCCCGCTCTTGCTGCGGTGCTTCCAACGCTGACCGGACACGGAACGGTCATCCTCGACGTCGGCGCAAACGCCGAGTGCAAGCCGGCGCACCTTTATGATTTTGCGGTGATGGGTTCGCTCTACTCGAGCGTTGTCGTCGGTGTTAGTAATCCGCGTGTTGGCTTGCTTTCAATTGGCGAGGAAGAGATCAAAGGCAACGACCTGACCAAAGAAGCGTTCAAGTTGCTCAAGAGTTCATCGCTCAATTTCGTGGGCAACGTCGAAGGTCGCGATATGTACACCGGTCAGGTCGACGTAGTCGTCTGCGACGGGTTCACCGGCAACGTGGCACTCAAGGTGAGTGAGGGCGTTTTCGAATTCATCATGCTGCTGCTCAAGCACGAGCTCAAAGCGTCGCTTCAAACCAAGGCTGGAGCCGTGCTCACGCGTCCGGCTTTTCAGAGGTTCAAAGAGAAGCTCGACTACGCTGAATACGGCGGAGCCCCGCTGTTGGGTATCAAGGGCGTCGCCGTCATATGTCACGGCCGGTCCAACGCAAAGGCTATTCGTAACGCGATCGCGGTCGCGCGCACCTATTGCCTCGGGGAGGTCAACGGACGGATCGAAGCTCAGTTGGGCGAGGCTATCGTCGCGAGCCACGAGGGGCACCGATGAAATGTCATTAGTCATTGGTCATTTGTCATTGGTGATTTGCTCCGCTGCTCGGGCTCTGAACCAACGACCAGGGACCAATGACTGATGACCAATGACTATGAAGACCGCGTTCTTATTTCCAGGCCAGGGCTCGCAGGAAGTTGGGATGGGCAAGGAGCTGGCCGAGTCACAACCGGCCGCTCGACGCGTCTTTGAAGAAGCTGATCGCGTGCTTGGCATGAGGCTCGCGAGCCTGTGCTTCGAAGGGCCCGAAGAAGAGTTGCGGCTGACGGTGAACACGCAGCCGGCGATCTTGACTACTTCAATCGCCGCGCTCGGGGTTCTTGAAGCGCGCGGAGCGCAAGCCGATTTCGTTGCGGGTCATTCGCTTGGAGAGTATAGCGCTCTGGTGGCTGCAGGTTCTTTGCGATTTGATGACGCGCTTAGAGCCGTGCGCAAGCGCGGCTTGTATATGCAAGAAGCAGTGCCTCCGGGTGAAGGGGCGATGGCCGCGCTGATCGGAATAAACATCGACATGGTTCATGCTCTCTGCGCGGAAGCTTCGGAACTTGGCGTCTGCGCGCCGGCGAACATCAACTCGCCAAGTCAAACCGTAATTGCCGGGCACAGACCCGCGGTAGAACGCGCGGTCGAGCTGGCGAAAGCGAGAGGCGCGAAACGCGCGGTGATGCTTGCAGTCAGCGCCCCGTTTCATTGCGAGTTGATGAAGCCGGTCGCTGACAAGCTCGAGACTGTATTCAAAGAGACCGTGTTCTCTGATTTGAAAGTGCCGTTAGTCACAAACGTCGACGCGGAACTGACTGTCTCATGCGTCGAAGCGCGCGACTCATTGCTTCGACAAGTCGCGTCGCCAGTGCGCTGGAGTGCATCGATCACCCGGCTGCTTGATGAAGGCGTGACTCGTTTTGTCGAGGTCGGACCTGGCAAAGTACTATCGGGGCTTGTCAGGCAGATCAGCCGTCAGTGTCAGATATTGAACGTCGCGGACCTTCAATCGCTCGACGCAACCGCGACGGCTTTGGGACTGTGAACGCGAAAGTCGAATGGTGAGCTTGGGCATTCCCGGTTCATCGTTCATAATCATCAGTGATTCTGAAAACTTCTTAGGAGGGGCTACGAAATGGCTGAAGGTTCTGTTGAGGAGAGAGTGAAAACCATAATCGTCGACGAGCTCGGCGTAGACGAAGGCGAAGTGACGCCGAACGCGCGCTTCATCGATGACCTCGGCGCTGACTCGCTCGATACCGTTGAACTTGTTATGAGGTTCGAGGAAGAGTTCAACATCGAGATCCCGGACGAGGACGCCGAAAAGATCCAAAGCGTGCGCGACGCAATCGATTACATTGGCAAGCATTCCAAGTAGGACTTGCGTCGTTTAGCTTACGGTTGTGGAGGTAAGGATTGAACCGTCGTGTCGTAATCACTGGCATGGGCCTCATCTGCGGCTCGGGTAATACCAAGGAAGAAGTATGGGCTAACTTACTCGCAGGCCGCAGCGGGGTCGGTCCGGTCACCCGCTTTGACATTTCTGCCTTTCCAGTTCGCATCGCCAGCGAGGTCAAAAACTTCGATCCCCTGAAGTTCATCGAGAAAAAAGAGGTCAAGAAGATGGACCCGTTCATTCACTACGCGGTCGCCGCTTCACAGGAGGCTATGGATGATTCGGGGCTGCGAGTGACGGATGAAAACTCCACACGCTTTGGAACCTACATCGGCTCGGGGATCGGCGGATTCGGAGTGATCGAACGCGAGCACGAGAAGTATCTCAAGGGTGGACCGGGAAAGATATCACCGTTCTTTATTCCGGCGGCCATTGTCAACCTCGCGGCAGGACAAGTGTCGATTCGCTTTGGACTGAAGGGACCGAACTCCGCGACATGCACTGCGTGTTCTTCTGGCGCTCACGCGGTCGGCGACAGCTTCAAGATCATCCAGCGCGGAGACGCCGATGCATTGTTGTGCGGAGGCGCTGAAGCCGCGATCACGCCGATGGGCGTCGGCGGATTTGCCGCGATGCGCGCGCTGTCCACGCGCAACGACGATCCGGAGCACGCAAGCCGGCCCTTTGATGCGGATCGCGACGGTTTCGTAATCGGCGAGGGCGCGGGCATGCTGGTCATCGAGGAGCTTGAACATGCCCGGGCGCGCGGCGCGAAGATATATGCCGAGATTGCCGGATATGGTATGTCGAGCGATGCATTCCATATCACACAGCCTTCGGAAAACGGCGACGGAGCCGTGCGCGTAATGACGAACGCGATCAAGGATGCGGGCGTCGAGCCGCGCGATGTCGACTACATCAACGCTCACGGAACGTCGACTTTTTACAACGACAAGCTGGAGACGATGGCTATCAAACGCGTGTTCGGCGATTCGGCGTATTCAATTCCCGTCAGCTCGACCAAGTCGATGATGGGACACTTGCTCGGCGCGGCCGGCGGCGTCGAAGCTGGCATAAGCGCGCTGGCGTTGCGTGACCAGATAATGCCGCCGACAGCGAACTACGAGAAACCGGATCCGGAGTGTGATCTGGACTACGTGCCGAATGTCTCGCGGCGGAGATCGATGCGATACGCGCTATCGAACTCATTCGGGTTCGGTGGAACAAACGCGGCGCTACTAATGAAACGTTATGATGGTGACTGAGAACGTCGCTTAGACTGGCCCGTCTATGCCTCGTTCCCGAAATGGTTACTACCGAAACTCCGCAGACTGGACAGTCTACGGTACATAAGGGACTCATATGAACATAGTCGTCTGTTTGAAACAGGTGCCAAAGAAAGATTCGATCTTGCGAATCGGTTCCGATGGGAAATGGATCGATGAGCGCGACATCAGCTATGAAATGAGCGAAGCCGACGCTTACGCGCTCGAAGAAGCGCTTCGCCAAAAAGAGAAGCACGGCGGCGAGGTAATCGTTGTTTCGCTAGGACCAGAGCGGGCTCGACAATCGATTAAGGAAGCGCTCGCAAAAGGCGCAGACCGGGCGATTCATCTTTTCGACTCGGTCTTCGATACGGCTACGGATTCGGCTGCGGTCGCGCGCGCAATTTCTGCAGCGCTCAAGGACGAGAAGTACGATCTGATCCTGACCGGTCTGCAGTCGGACGATTACGGCTTCGCGCAAGTCGGATTGATAGTGGCCGAACAATTGGGTCTGCCGAGCGCGACTATCGTGATGGAAGTGCAACCCGAAGACTCAGCAGTGCGCGTGAAGCGCGAGCTCGAGAGCGGATGGTTTCAATGGGTTCGCCTCCCGATGCCCGCGCTGCTGACGATTCAATCGGGCATCAATCAGCTTCGATACGCGACGCTCAAGGGCATCATGGCCGCGAAGAAAAAAGAGATTCGCGAAGTTAAGGCGGCTGACATCGGATTGACCTCCGACGATTTGAAGCCGGGCCAGGTGATCGAGCGCGCTTATCTGCCCGAGAAGACCAAGCGCACAGAGTTTATCGAAGGCAAACCCGCCGAAGCGGCTGCAAAGCTGGTTGAGAAACTGCGCTTCGACGCGAGAGTGATTTGATTTCCGATTGGCGCTTTCCGATTTCCGAATCGACAATCGGCAATCGCAAATCGGCAATCGTTTGGGGGAACAATGAGCCAGGGAATACTTCTTTTCATAGAGCAACGTGACGGGGTGCTCAATCGCACTTCGTTTGAAGCAATGGTAGCGGCGCAGGGCATCGCTTCGGCAACGGGAGAAAAACTTTCGGCGGTCGTACTTGGGAAAGCTATCGACGGCGTCGCGTCTGAAGCGGCTTCGAAGAAGCTGGATGCCGTCCACACCGTCCAGGACGATAAGCTTGCCGAATATACGCCCGACGGTTACGTAGCCGCGCTGAAACAAGTCGTCGAGAAACTCGATCCGCGATTTGTCATCCTCAGCCACACCTATCAAGTCCGAGACTTCGCGCCAAAGCTTGCGGCGTCGCTTGGAAAAACCTTTGTCACCGATTGCGTTGGTTACCGGGTCGAAGGCAGCGAAGTCGTGTTCACGCGCCAGGTTTTTCAGGGCAAGATCAACACCGACGTGCGGATGGTGGCCGAGCCTCCAATCCTCGCGTCGTTCCAGGCAGGCGCCTATCGAGCGGATAAAGCCGAAGCCGGCGACTCGGCTGCTCCGATAACGCCGTTTGAGATCAACCTTACTGACGTGCAGATCAGAACTCAGCTCGAGCCGAAATTCCAGGAAGCTAAACAGGCCGTCGATTTGAGCCAGGCGCCGCTGATTGTCGCCGTCGGCCGCGGGATCAAGAGTCAGGAAAACATCGAGATGGTTCAGAAGCTAGTCGAAGCCCTGGGCGCTGAGATCGCTGCATCGCGCCCGATATGCGACAACGAGTGGCTGCCAATGGACCGTCAGATTGGAAGCTCGGGGCAAACCGTCTCACCCAAATTGTACCTTGCGGTTGGCATCTCCGGAGCGATTCAGCACGTCGTCGGCATGAAGAACTCGCAGACAATTGTCGCCATCAACAAGGACGCGGAAGCGCCGATCTTCGACATCGCGGATTATGGAATCGTGGGCGACCTCTTCGATATCGTTCCCGCGTTGACCGCCGAGATCACGAGAGTGAAAAGCGAAGGAAAATAGAACAGAAGTCAGAGGTCAGGAAAATACTCTGTGGCCTTCTGACCTCTGACCTCTGACCTCTATGACGATAGAACGCGAAACACTCGAGATGGACGTGCTGCTCGTGGGGGCGGGACCGGCAAACCTCGCGTGCGGATTACATCTCACCAAACTGATCGCTGCATACAACGAACGCTCGAAGCAATCAGGCACGAAGCCGCTTGATGAAGTAAACATAGCCGTAATCGAAAAGGCCGCCGAGATCGGCGCCCATCAGCTCTCCGGAGCTGTGCTTGACCCGATCAGCTTGCGCGAGCTCATTCCGGATTTCGAAAACGAAGGCGCGCCGCTTGAAGCTCCGGTTGGTGAGGAGCACGTCTACTTTCTTTCAGAGCAAGGCAAGATACCGCTGCCAATACTCCCGCCTCCGCTTCGCAATCACGGGAACTTCGTCGTGTCGCTCAATAAGCTGACTCGATGGCTGGGCGAGAAATGCGAAGCAGCAGGCGTGAACATCTTCCCCGAGTTTCCAGGCACTGAGATGCTCTACGATAACGGAGCAGTAATCGGCGTTCGCACCGGCGACAAAGGCATCGACAAAACCGGAAACCCGAAACCAAATTTTGAACCCGGGGTCGACATCACCGCGAAGGTCACTGTGCTCGGCGAAGGAGTTCGTGGCTCGCTGGCGAAGCAATTGATCAACCGGTTGAAGCTCGACGCCGGCAGCGATCCGCAGGTTTACTCTGTCGGCATCAAAGAGCTTTGGGAAATGCCCGACGATCGCTTCGCGCCCGGCTCGGTGATTCACACGATGGGCTGGCCGCTCGATTCGCACACGTTCGGTGGATCGTGGGTCTACGGCATGCGCGACAGGATCATTGACATCGGGCTCGCGGTCGGGCTGGATTACCGAGACCCGAGCATTGACCCTCATCACGAATTCCAACGCTTCAAGACTCATCCGCTGATCAAGGACCTGCTCGGCGGCGGCAAGCTGATTCGCTACGGTGCGAAAGCGATGCCGGTAGGCGGATGGTACACGATGCCGCAGTTGACCTCGGACGGCGTGATGATCATTGGCGACTCAGCGGGCCTGCTCAACGGCGAGCGCCTCAAGGGCATTCACACCGCGATCAAAGCCGGAATGCTTGCAGCCGAGACGATAGTCGATGCTTTGATCAAGGGGGACTTCACGCGCAATACGCTTGGAGTCTTTGACAAGAAACTGAAGGACAGCTTCGTCGGTAGCGAGCTTTACAAGGCTCGCAACTTTCATCAAGCATTCGATCGCGGTCGAATGTTTGGGCTGATAACCGAAGGAGTGTCGGTCCTAACCGGCGGACGCCTTCCGTCGAAGCTTCCGATCAAAGCGGGCCACGAGCACATGCGAATGCTGAAGGCCGACGAGCACACCGATCGTTACGCCGGTCTGAAGTATGACGATAAGCTCACGTTCGACAAGCTCACGGATGTTTACTACTCGACTACCCATCACGATGAAGACCAGCCCGCGCACCTCAAAGTTGCCGACTTCAACATCTGCGTAGATCAGTGCACTCGCGAATACGGCAATCCGTGCCAGAGCTTCTGCCCTGCGAATGTATATGAGATGGTCGACGCGGGAGAAGGGAAGCGGCGGCTTCAAATCAACTTTTCTAATTGCGTGCACTGCAAGACCTGCGACATCATGGATCCGTATCAAATCATCGACTGGGTTCCACCCGAGGGCGGTGGTGGTCCAAACTACAGAAATATGTGAGTAGAGGCGCGCGTCGAGCGGGCTAGTCTTCTAGTAGAAGGAAGCATGAAAAAGTTAATACCGTTACCCATCATCGCCGTGCTTGTTCTTGGGTTCGTGTTGGCGAGGGCTTGCGCCACAAAAGGCGATCAACAGAAACCAGCGGAGGCGGCCGATTCTCAATCGAAGCCGGCTGATAAGCAGGATAAGAAGGACGCCGATTGCGGCTGTGATAAGGCGCCGCCCGATGTCTTCGCTACCGTAAACGGGATTAAGATCGCCAGCAAAGACGTGGACGAGCCAATCAAGGCACGCATTCAAGAGCTTCAGAACCAGGTTATCGAAGCACGAAAGGCTCAGCTCGGCTTTGAAATCAATTCGCGGTTGCTGGAAGCCGAAGCGAGAAGGCTCGGCATTTCGGCCCCAAAGCTGCTCGAGCGCGAGGTTCCGCAAAGGGTCACGAATCCGACTGAGGCCGAGGCGCGCGCATTCTACGATGAAAACAAGAGCAACATCGAAGGTGAGTTCAAGGATGTTAAGGGTCAGATCATCGGATTCCTCTTGAACCAGCGACGGCAAGACGAGGCGAAGAAGTTTGCCGACCGGCTGCGTTTGTCGGCAAAAGTGGAAGTGCTTACTGAAAATGTGACGCCCCCAGAAACGGAAGCCGACCGCGCCCGTGTGTTTGCGACTGTTAACGGCATACGCGTTACCTCGGGTGATGTTGAGGAAGCAATAAAGCCCACGATATTCAGCGTTCAGGAACAGATTTACGAATTGCGCAAGAAGGCCCTGGACGTAAAGATCAACGACTTGCTTTTGGATGACGCAGCGAAGAAAAAGAATGTGACCAGCGATGCTCTTTTTGACTCCGAGATTTTGCCTCGAGTGAAGCCGGTAACTGAAAAGGACATCCGAAAGTTCTACGACGAGAACAAAGACAAGATAAACAGCAGCTACGAGCAGGTTCACGGACAGATACTTCAGATGTTGCAGAATCGCGAGCAAGGAACGGCCGCGTCGGCGTATGCGGAAGAATTAAGAAAGGCCGCGACCCTGGAGGTGTTCCTCAGGCCGCCCGACCCTCCAGTAATAAACATCTCCATTGATGATCGACCGTGGACCGGCGGAGCTAATGCGCTGGTTACGATAATCGAGTTTACCGACTTCGAGTGTCCAAGCTGCGCGAACGCACAGCCCGTCATGGAAGCCCTGGTGAAAGAATTCGGCGACAAGGTGAAGCTTGTTGCACATAGCTTCCCGCTGGAGCAGCACAAGCACGCCTTCAAAGCAGCAGAGGCTGCCGAGGCTGCGCGAGAGCAAGGTAAGTACTGGGAGTATACGGCGGTTCTCTTCAAGAATCAGAAAGAGCTCGAAGCCGCCAAGCTCAAGGAGTACGCCGGGCAGGTAGGATTAGATCGGAAGAGATTTGATGAGGCGCTGGATTCGGGCAAATTCACGGACGCCGTAAAACAGGAGTTGAGCGCAGGAGACAGGATTGGAGTGGATTCGACTCCAAGCATATTCATCAATGGCAAGCGAATCCGCGAAAAGACCCGAGAAGCCTTGAAATCGGCCATAGAAGCCGCTTTGAAGGATGCTGCCAAAAAATGAAGATTGACTCAAGGGCTAACCGGAGAGGGCGCGGATGCTTGTCCGCGCCCTTTTCAATTAATGATTCAGCGATGTCAGCTCTGTGGCGAAGGGGTCTGCAGTTGAGCGCGCAGATCTTGAACGTCCTTGCTCACCTTAGTGAAATCGGGAGCGTTTGGCTGAAGCTTCAGATAGATACTCAACTCGTCGACTGCTTCTCGTAGCAGACCCTTACCCTTGTAAGCGTATGCCAAAAACTTATGGGCATCTACGATCTCAGGCTGGTTCTTGATCGTTGTCTTCAGGAAGGGTATGCCATCGTCGAAGTTCCCTCTCTTAACCAGCGTGCCGCCCAGGTGAAAGTTGATCATCGCGTTGTTCGGGTCGAGACTCAGCCCTCGTTGTAGACATGCCAGAGCGCGATCGTAGTTCTTCAGCCCCGTTTCGAAGGTATAGATCTGTCCCATGGTATCCCACAACGACGACACGTCCGGAGTGATCTTCATTCCTTGCTCGCACAGAACGAGGGCGCGGTCCAGAGAGGCGCGATCGGCGGCACTGGGGTTCACAGATGCCTGATACTGGTAGATCAACACGTAATCTGCCGCGAGATTACCTATCACTATCGGGTTGTCAGGTTGCAGCTTCATGTATTCTTCAAACTGTTCTGCCGACTTTGAAAACTGGCCGAGGTTGATGAGCTTGTGGCCAAGAATGTAGTGCGAGATTGGCTGCTCGGGTGCTGTTTGCTCGCCATGGAACCAGACACTCATATCGTCCTTCCACGTTGTATTCAGGGCAAAGCTCTTGCCGGCGAGCAACAAGACGACTACCGCTATCACCGAAACCTGCGCTGTGCGGCGATTTCCCAACCGCAGCCATTTCTCTACTGGAATCTTCGCAAGCCCCATCGCGACGAGCAGGGAGAAGCCGATCGACGGGATATAAACATAACGCTCTTGCACCAGGAAGTCTTCGCTGAACGCGCTGAGGTTCAGCACCGGGAGCAAGTTGATGGCAAACCAGAGAACGGCGAACCTCGCAATCATCGAACGCCGCAACAGCCATAGCCCAAACGCCAACGGAATCATCCCGGCCAGAGGCAAGACAAACTGAACGTCGAGAGCGCTCTTGACTATTGGAGTCGAGTGAAAGAGCGACAGATCGACCGGCCACACCAGAAGCCCGAGATACTTCCAGATGACAAGCGGAATCGTTAGCACGATCTGGTAAAAGAGATACGACCTGAAATCATTGTTGTTGAGCGCGAAACCAAGTGCAAAATACCTCGCCACAAAATAGAATGACGACACAAACAGAAAAGGCGCCGAATAGGCGATCGCGGGTTTAATCCTTTCGGCCAGACTCTTATCTTGATTGACAACGAACAGTTCATACACGGCGATGAAAATCGGAAGTGCTACCGCAGGCTCTTTTGTGAACGCGCCAATCAAAAACAATCCAAGCGACGCTGCCATTAGCTTAGGCCGTTTGTCCTCTCGGTAGCGTATGTAAAAGTAGAAAGATGAAAGCACACACACCGCCAGCAACGGATCAGTCATACCGCTTATCCAGGCGACCGATTCACTGCGCATCGGATGCACCGCAAACAGGATTGAGGCGATCGCCGAGAGCCGAATATCCTTTGTGACTCTCTCCAAAACGATAAAAGCCAGATACACGGATGTCAGGTGGAGGATTATGCTAAAGACATGCCAGCCGAGCGCTGACGCGCCAAAAAGCTTCCACATCAACATCAAGTAGATTACGAAGACCGGGCGGTAGTAGGGAGTCGATGGTCTGTCTTGTTTATTCGGATCCTTGTCCTGTTGAGCTCGCCAGTACCACGTTTCAGTTACGAGCGCCTTCGGAAGGTTTCCGAGATCACGAATGAACTGGTTCTGTAATATCTGAGTTGTGTCGTCGTAGGCGAAGTCGTTGAACAATGAGTTCGCGAACGTCAAGAAGGTGACGCCAAGTATGAGGCCAAGGATCCAGTTGCGTGTCAGCGTTATGTCTGAAGCGGCGCGAACTTCAGCCTTCCTGGGGCGCGGGCGGTTCTTCTTTCCCATTAAAACCTATGTCAAGCTTGCTTGCATTGAGATTGAATGACAGTGACACGCCAATGATCTTTCGCTGCCGAAAATGTTATCGTGAGCAATATTCACTGTCAACCAATCAACCCGCGACACATCTGAGTTGCAGTCTCGCAGCGGAAGTTGAGTTACCGCGTCGGGCCGCTGGCGCTCGACTCTCTTGATGATTCCCGGTGGGTTCGCCTGATTCGCAAGTCCCACCAGACACGCACTACGTCTTTGATTGACTCGGCCACCGCGCCGTGGCTCGCGCCTCGCGCGCGGCCTGCCTGACGATCCAAAACTGTGACCGGGTACGAACCAATTCGGTAGCCCGCGCGCGCCGCGCGTATCAGACGCTCGGCTTCTGAGAACGGGGAACGCGATACAAGCACGAACCGCTCAATTATCTCCCGGCGAACAAGCTTCACCGCGCCCGCGTCATAGGTTTCTACTCCAAAAAGAATCGCCGGCAGCGCGTTGAATGCCCAGGAAACGAAGCGGCGGGTCGTTCCGTAGTGCTTGTTCTTCCGTGCTGCAATGACGATATCGAAGTTGCCAGTCAGAGGCAGCATCTCAAACAAGGTGCTTGTTTCCCACTGCCGGTCGGCGGAGTTGAGGAACACAAAATCCTTTGAGGCCTCGTGGTATAGCCGCTCGAAGGTTGCGTGAATCCCCAGATTCCGGGGGTTGTTCAGCACTCGGATGTTCGGGAGACGGCTCGCGGTCTGTTCGATGATTCGGCCGGTTCGATCGACGGAACCGTCATTGCAGA
>JADGNW010000276.1 GCA_017883315.1 Blastocatellia bacterium
AACCGGAAGCCGTGGTTATGGTCGGCACCTATGCACCGTGCGCCGAATTCATCAGACTGGCACGCAGGAGCGGCTTCGATCCGATCTTCGTCAATATCTCCTTCGTTGGCGCCAATGCACTGGCAAAAGAGCTCGGCCCCGACGGTGATGGGGTCATCGTGTCTCAGGTCGTACCATTTCCCTGGGATGCGTCGGCACAGGTAGTGGCTGATTACCAGGCGGCTGAGAAAGCCCTCGATCCAGCTTTGAAGCCCGACTTTGTCTCCCTGGAGGGATATCTTTCCGGCCGCCTTGTAGCCGCGGCGCTCGAAATGGCCGGACCAAACCCTACGCGTGCAGATATGCTTCAGATCATCAACGATGTCGGCAGATTTGACATCAGCGGAGATATCATAACGCTCGGGCAAAAGCTGCAAGACGCGCCGGCCAAAGTCTTTCTAACGGTCATTCAGCCGGACGGCACGTTCAAGGCAGTCGAGAAGCTTTAAGAACACGTGGCTTCATAATCCTTTGGTTGATTGCGCACCGACGAAGCGATCGAACACTGATGCTGTTTTGCTGCGGTGCATGAGTCTCCTAATGGACCCATCTCCGACTTTTCACTCCATCGCTTGACGAGCGACTTCGGCGCATCTTCCGGAAGAATTAACGACGTGTGGCAATTCTCCATGAACGCTTTGAAGTTAGTCTGCACTTCCAACCCCCCGAGGGGTTTAACTTTGGAGGGTGACATGAATGCGATTTCAGTAGTTTCCACGCCGGCCGTTTCCGAAGCGCAAACCAACTACGTTCAAGACGCGATCGCTGTGATTTGTGGTCTTGCCGTGCTCGTGGTCGTGTGCCTTGCGTCTGACGGCCTGGATAAGAGTGTCGGCTTCTTCTAACGAACCGCATGCACGTCGTTCGCACAATGCCACCGAACCGGAGCGGGCGGTTTCACTGACCGGAT
The DNA here is from genome assembly GCA_017883315.1 of Blastocatellia bacterium. Classification (GTDB taxonomy): domain Bacteria; phylum Acidobacteriota; class Blastocatellia; order UBA7656; family UBA7656; genus Onstottus_A. The sequence goes on from JADGNW010000276.1 coordinate 950, forward strand.
TACGGTCAGTGATCGACGTGCAGCTTTCTCTCGGAGGACTGCGCACGAGCATCGAAAGAAGTTTGCTGCGCGCGAACCATAAAAAGTTGAGCTAGCAATCAATCCCGAGACCGCGAAGGCGCTCGGGACCATGATTTCGCCTGGGTTGCTTGCCCAGGCAAGCGAGGTGATCCAATGAAGCGGCGGCGACATTTTGGTTAATTGATTGTGAAGGTTTTAGGAGCAAGCTTAGAAATTATTGTCGTGATGCTTTTCCAACGACCGAAACGGGGCCGCGACCAGCTGGTCCCGTCGTCACTGGCGGCCATCGATAAGGAAGAAGGAAATTTTACATGCGAGCCTCTCCACGCAACGCGCTTCTCGTCGCGATAGCTGCCCTTCTCGCGACCGGTGTTTCTGCATTCGCTGAAGATGGTGTCTCTGCCGACAAGGTCGTATTTGGTCAGGCAACTGCTCTCGAAGGCCCGGCCTCGGCTTTGGGCCAAGGCATGAAATTAGGTCTCGAAGCGGCCTTCACCGAAATAAACAAGGCTGGCGGCGTTAAGGGTCGGAAGCTCGAACTCAAGAGCGTCGATGACGGCTACGAACCGAGCAAGTCCATTGAAGTGGTCAAAAAGCTGCTTGAGGAAGACAAGGTATTCGCTCTCGCCGGCGCGGTGGGTACGCCAACAGCAGCCGCCACTCAGCCGATTGCGACTGCAGCAGGTGCTCCCTTTATCGGCGCCTTTACCGGCGCCGAATTCCTGCGCGAGCCCTACAAACCCCTGGTGATGAATATCCGTGCCAGCTACTTCCAGGAAACCGAGGCCATGGTCGAACATCTGACCAAGGACATCGGCGCATCCAAAATCGCGATCATGTACCAGGACGACGCTTTCGGCCAGGCGGGCCTGGCCGGTGTCAAGAAGGCGCTCGACAAGCGGCAGATGCAGCTTGCCGGAGAAGGTACGTTCGAGCGGAACACGCTAGCTGTAAAAGCCGCGCTACTGGCCATCAAGAAGGCTCAGCCTGATGCAGTCATCATGATCAGCCCCTACAAGCCCGCGGCCGAGTTCATCAAGCTGGCTAGGCAGATCAAGCTCGACGCCACCTTTGTGAATATCTCGTTTGTTGGTTCCAATGCGCTTGCAAAGGAACTCGGTCCAGCGGGCGCCGGCGTCGTGATCACACAAGTCGTTCCTTTCCCGAATGACGCCTCGATCCCGGTGGTCGGGCGCTACCAGGCCGCGCTCAAGGCAAGCGCCCCCGACGCTCAGCCGGGCTTCGTCTCGCTTGAGGGTTACCTTGTTGGCCGCGCGATCATCGCTGCGCTGGAAAAAGTTAGTGGTGATCTTACACGGCAAGCGGTGGTCGAGGCCGTTCAAAAGGCCGGCACCATCGATCTTGGCGGTTTCAAGCTCGCCTACAGCCCCAGCAGCAATCGGGGCTCGGCTCAAGTGTTACTGACCGTGATTCAGGCGGACGGCAGCCTCAAGGCGGTTGATCACCTCGAGAAGTCCGGAACGTAGACAAGGCAACCGCGAACCACCGACGGAAAGCCCATACTGTTCGCGCCACGATTACCTGGAGATTGACGATGAAGGCTGCGATGTCGTGGTATCACCTTGGCCTTCGCGGTCGATTGTTTACCGCCTTTGGGCTCGTCGCCGCCCTCACCGTGCTGGCGAGCAGCAGCGCGATTATCTCCTACGGCAGTCTTGGGCGTTCGCTTGGTGCAATCGCCGAAAAGAGCTTGCCGGAGATCACGCGCGCTTCGGAGGTCGTTAGAACCGCCGGTGAAGTCGCCGCCGCTGCGCCGCGCCTTCTCGCCGCAACAGATGCGGCCGAGCGCGAGCACGCCTTCAAGGTTATGACGGCCGCGCGCAAGGAACTCACGCAAAGCATTGGCGCGCTCACCGCGGAGGATGGCGCAAAGCTCAATAAGACCGCTGATCGCATCTTGGCGAATCTCGACAGGCTGGCGCAATCTGTCACCGAGCGCCAGACCATTGCCGCTTCACGGAACGCGCTTGTTGCCAGCGTTCGGAAATCACATCAGAAGCTCGCGGAAAAACTGGCGCCGATGTCCGATGACGCCGGGTTCACCTTGACGATGGGCCTGCAGACCGCAGCGGACAATAAAGACCTCGATGTCGTTCAGAAGACGCTGGCGGCGCTTGCCGATAACGAACTCACGTCCCTGCAGGCGATCCTGGACCTGCGCGCCGAGTCCAACCTCATATTGGGGATCCTCGTTGAAGCGGCCGACCTGTCGTCCGCCGAACTGCTGCCGCCAGTCAAAGACCGGTTCGCCGCGACAGCAGGCCACCTTAAAAAGGCAGCGACAAACATCAGGGATCCCGAGACGTCGAAACTCGTCGATGAATTGGTCAAGACCGGCAAGGATGCCGGTAATATTTTCGAGCTCAAGCAAAGGGAGCTGGTTGCCGCCAAGACTGGCGCCAATGTGGTGATCGAAAATCGCGCGCTCGCCCAGGAGTTTGAGAAGGAAGTTGCAGGCCTGGGAACGCGCAGCGAGGTGGCGGCGGCCGCTGCGGTTCGTGAATCCGAGGCGGAGATCCGGCAAGGTCGGATTATCCTGATTTCCCTGGCGCTCGTCAGTCTGGTCGTTGCGCTCGCCATCGGCTGGTTTTACGTTAGCCGCGGGGTTGTACGTCGCCTTGTGCGTCTCCAGAACAGCATGAAATGCTTAGCAGCAGGCGATCTGGGTGCGGAAATCGCGACCAGCGGCTCCGACGAAATTGCCGAGATGGCTGAGGCGCTTCAAATCTTTAAGGGCAACATGCTCGAATCCAGCCGGCTTCGTGCGGAACGCTCAGAGACAGAAAAGCAGGCGCGTGCGCAGCGAAGAGCCGAGATGCAGAAACTCGCTGACGAATTTGAGGCCGCAGTTGGCGAGATTGTGCAGACGGTATCCTCCGCTTCAACGGAGCTGGAAGCTTCAGCGATCAGTTTGAGCAGGACTGCCGAGGAGACACAGCAGCTGTCCGGAATGGTTGAATCGGCATCTGGGGAAGCCTCGAGTAACGTCAGATCGGTAGCGGCGGCGACGGATGAGATGACTGCCTCGATTGCTGAAATCAGCCGGCAAGTTCAGGAATCGAACCGGATTACCGGTGAGGCCGTCCGTCAGGCAGAGGTCACCGATCAGCGCATCAACGAGCTGTCGAAGGCCGCTCTACGGATTGGCGACGTGGTCAATCTGATAACGACAATCGCGGAGCAGACCAACCTGCTGGCTCTGAACGCTACGATTGAGGCAGCTCGCGCCGGCGATTCCGGACGCGGCTTTGCGGTCGTTGCGCAGGAGGTGAAAGCGCTCGCTGCGCAGACTGCCAGCGCAACCCAAGAAATCAGTAGTCAGATTGCGGGAATGCAGGTTGCTACACAGGATTCGGTTGTGGCGATCGAGCAAATTGGAACCACGATCAGTCGGATTTCAGAAATTGCGGCAACGATCGCGACATCTGTCGAGCAGCAAGGCGGCGCGACGCAGGAAATTTCGCGCAATGTTGAGCAGGCAGCACAAGGTACCTCTGATGTCGCCACCAATATTGTCGACGTGAACAAGGGAGCTCGCGAGACCGGTTCTGCTTCGGCGAAGGTACTTTCCTCAGCACAGTCTTTGTCTGGGGAAAGCAATCGTCTCAAGTTAGAGGTCGCCAAGTTCCTAAACACGGTGAGGGCAGCTTAAAAACTCGAGATACAAGATCGATGAGTGCCAAGCGAGAGCAGTATGAACAACGTGGTTCAATTGTTTAAACAACAGAAAATCGTAGGGCTATCGGACCCGGATATTATAGTGACATTCGCTCTCACGGAACTTTTGGCATCTCACGCCGAGCTGACCCTCACAATCAAAGCGCTTTCTGGACATCTCGATGCTCTCGATCATATAACCGATGCGCTGAGCGATTCCGACACTCGAGCCCGGTTCAAGCAGGAGGCGAGACGGAGCCGCGAAAGTTTGGCGAATGCTGTGCTCGAACTGTCCCGATAGGACGACTCGGCGGCGTGTCGGTGTTCCATAACATCTCATATCTGGGCACGCACGCGCGAGGCCTTTCTGCGCGCCGCATCGGGCATCGTCAACGTTCATGAGAGGACCTTGACGCTGCAGGCCCCGCTTGCCATGCGGCGTCGACTATTCACCGCTCGTCATGCTTCACGTAGATAAGCTAATGTCGCGAAGGTAGATGAACTTAGTCTGATATTCGATCAAGTTGTCACGTCGTGGGCGTTGGCTAGAAGCTGCGGGAGCAGCGTCGGTCACGCGAAGAGCTTTTTCAATTTGATTGCGAAGGCCGGCGCGATCGGTGTCAGGCCGTGGATAGGCCTCCGACAGCTTAATCAACCCGCTGCCCGCTGCGACTAGACTAAAACCCAGTAGGCCTAACGCGTTACGCGTGGCGGGCTCGTTTTCGCTGAATGCCAACAGTCGAAAACCGAGATTGCGGAAGATGCGCTGCGCTTCTCGCACGTTTCTAACAGCCTGGTTGTACTCGCGGATCTCCCAAGAGCTAACCGCCGTTTCCCGAGGCTTTGGCAACGGGATGTTCTTGAAAACGAGCATCTGTGTCAGAATTTTGCGGCGAAGCGCAAAGAACGCTCGTATCGGTCGGCCCAGTAATTCATACCCAAACAAACCGAGGGCCGCCGTGGCCGCGATCGTAGTCAGGTCCACATACCACTGCATGCTACGGGTGACTCCTACCTAAATGCCGCGCGGCTCACTGCGGTTTGGTCAGGTTCTTGTCGAAGCCTGGCGGAGCTATTCTCGGAGCGGCAGGATCGCCGGCTACTGCAGGACGCTCCGGAACCGTCGCGGACACGACTTTTGTTGCGAATAAACCAGCGACGAGGGCAAGGCCAAAGCTCGCAAACCAGATTGTTCTGATCACGTTTCGCACCCCACTTCGAGCGTCTCGGGCTGCCGCGATTTCTCACCTTCGCGACCGCGGCCCGCGGTCTCAATCAACCTTAACAGGCCGTTACTCACAAGATTTAATCGATATCCATTCGTTAACGTTTGGATTTGTAGTTAACGAGTAAGGGTCGCCGGCTGTCTTATACCACGTCTCATTGATCAGAACTCGTGCGCCCACTGGCGCAGTCCGATGGACATGATCTGCCAGGGTCGGTCGACGAGCGTATTCCAAGCATAGCAGCAGTGATCGACGATATCGTCGTAAGATT
>JADGNW010000277.1 GCA_017883315.1 Blastocatellia bacterium
ATCCGAGTTCATCGGTAAGATAGCTGATCTTGTCATCCGCGCCTGCGATCCCAATCACCCGGCAGCCTTTGATCTTCGCGATCTGCCCGACTAGCGAGCCAACCGCACCAGCCGCCCCTGACACGACTACAATCTCTCCTGATTGCGGCTTTCCGATCTCTAACAGACCGAAGTAAGCGGTCAGTCCGGGCATGCCGAGAATCCCAAGCGCCGTCGATATCGGCGCCAGATTGGGATCAATCTTTCTTACGCCCTGCCCATTTGATACTGCGTACTCTTGCCATCCAAACAAGCCTTCGACAATGTCGTCTTCCTTGAACGCGGCATTGTTGGACTGAACCACTATTCCAACAACTCCCCCACCCATCACTCCGCCGATCGGAACCGGCTGCGCGTACGACTTCACGTCGTTCATTCGGCCGCGCATGTAAGGATCGACCGAAAGGTAAATCGAGCGGATGAGAAACTGTCCTTCTCCGGGAGTCGGGACCGGAGACTCGACCAGCTTGAAGTCAGAATCTGTCGGAAATCCAACCGGCCTTGCGGCAAGCAATATCTGTCTGTTCATCGTTGACATTAGAGTTTCCCTTTCTATGCATCCACATCTTCATAACGAAAGTTCATTCACTCCAGTAGGTCCTTAAGCGTGACCGGCGATTCCGAAGACTTCAAAAAAGTCACCAGATCTAGAAACTGTTTCATCGTGTAGATCGACGCATAGTCTTTCGGCATGACCGATTCATTCGCGCTTTCAACTTTGACAACGTCGGTCTTTTGAATTGTGCGGAGAACTGCCGGCAACTCTGTCGTGTCGTAGACTCGAATCGATTCGGCGTCTTCTTCCTTCTTGATCCCAACGATCCTATCGCCGCTTCGCAGAGTGAGCCTGACTGTCGCGTAACGCGGGTCTTTGATGTCGTGAGGAAGAATGATGCTAAGGAACAATACTCGCGGTGAGCGACTTTCCACCTTCGATAGATCTGGTCCGATCGAAGTTCCTTCACCTTGCAGCGAATGACAGTGATGGCAACTCCTCGATTGAGTCGAATCGAAAAACAGAGCCTTACCGGCTTGAGCGCTGCCGGTGATCGATGACGACGCAGCCGTTTCGGCAGATGCTTTTGTTGACGGTGATGGTTTGCCGGCGACGGAAGCCTCGGGCTTTGCATCAGAAGTTGACTTCACATCAGACATGACAAACGCGACGAGCTTCCATATCTGCTCCTCCGACAACTCAGACTTGAAGCTCAACATCGCTGTGCCGGGAATGCCGTTTGAGATTGTCTTGAACAGGTAGGCCGCTTCCAGCCCTTTGCCGCGAAGCCGCGGGGCGCCGCCTCCCACGCCGCTCGTGCCGTGACAATAAGCATTCCCACAGGAAGGCGCGAACAGCTTTTCGCCTTCAGCGATGAACTTTGATTCTTTGAGTTTGTCTGCTTGCGGCGCAGCGGAGACGATATGCCGGGGAGGGTCGATTGTGAGAAGAACGACTCCGATAACTCCCGCGAGAACAAGCGCCCCAGAACGAAACCGACAACCGCCGGCTAGCTGCACATCTCTTCTGAATCCGTACGTGTTCACTCGAGCTTCACTATCCTCACTCATTTGCGCTCATTTGCGCTCAGGCAACGCAAACACAAACACAGCCGAGCCGGTCTGAAAGTTGGCAGCCTCAGGCCAGGTCGCCGGCATCCCGCTCACGAAGATCGATCCCAACCCCGAAGGAACGGCAACATATTGCCGGCCTCTGACTGAATAAGTGATAGGTCCGCCGCGATGACCCGAACCGGTGTTGAAGGACCAGAGCTGCTTGCCGGTCTTTGCATCGAATGCGAGAAAGTGACCTTCGACATCACCGGTGAACAATACATCTCCGCCTGTGACTAAGAGTGAAGAGAGGATCGGATACTTGAACGGCACGCTCCATTTTTTCTGTCCCGTCACCGGATCAAAGGCGTCAAGATGCGCGCGAATATTTCCGTCTGGCGGCGGCTTGATGTCGACATTGCCTCCGACAAAAGGCCTGCCCTCGCGAGCCTCCTGTGGAATCACGGTCACGTTAGCGCACCACTCGATTCCATCGTTGTACAAGAGGCCGGTGCGCGGACTGTACGACGAGTGGTTCCAGCTTCGCCCACCACCCCAGTTCGGACATATGAGACTTTGCTTACCGACCTCGGGTTCGTTGCGGCCGATCAAAGCGCCGTCCTTATCGATGCTCTTGACCCACGTTATCGTGTCGACGTAGGGCCACGCGTTGACGAACTTACCGGTGACTCGATCGAGCACCCACACGAAGCCGCTCTTGTTCGGATGCACAAGCAGCTTCTCAGTCTTGCCATTGCGCGTGATGTCCATCAATACCGGCTCGTAAGCCGAATCGAAATCCCACGCGTCGTGAGGAATCTCCTGGTAATACCACTTCAGCTTGCCGGTGTCGGCATCGATCGCGACGATGCAGTCCGTATAGAGGTTCAAACCAGGCCGCACAGAATTGTTGAAGTCCGAGGACGGATTGCCGATGCCCCAGAAGATCAAGTTCTGTGCTGGGTCGTACGAACCCGTCAGCCACGTCGAGCCACCGCCGTACTTCCAGATCTCAGTTTCGGGCCAGGTCTCGTGTCCGGGCTCTCCGGGTCCGGGTATCGTGTAGAAGCGCCACGCGAGCCTTCCGGTCTTCGCGTTGAACGCGCTGATGTAGCCGCGGTGCGCGCTATCGCCTCCGGTCCCACCGACGATGACTTTGTCTTTAACGATGAAAGGTGCGCCGTTGATATTGCAGCCGCATTTCTTGACATCTTCGACTTCGACATTCCAGACCTCTTTGCCGGTGCTCGCATTGAGCGCGACCACGTGATTGTCCATCGTGCCGAAGAAGACCAATCCGTATCCGACTGCGAGACCGCGATTGAACTTGCCGTAGGGCGTAATGAGGTCCCGCGGAAATTTGTAGTTGTAAGTCCACAACCGCTCCCCGGTCTCAGCGTTCAAGGCGAACACTCGATTCTCGCTAGCGATCAGATACATAATCCCATCGACGACAAGGGGCGTCGCATTGAGTCCGCCTTCGACTTTTCCAGTTTGAAAAGCCCACACCGAAACGAGATTCTTGACGTTGTCGGCGCGGATCTGATCGAGTGAGCTGTATCGCCAGGCATCGTAAGCCCCAAAATAGGTCGCCCAATTCTGCGGCTCCTTGCGAGCATTGACCAGCCGCTCACCGGTCAGTTCGCTGTTCACATCTTGCGCTCTTGCTTGGTCGCAGGCTGCAAGCGTAACGACTAAAGCTATCGCGACTAAGCTAACCCGCTTGAGTTGAGACTGTCTCGAGTCGATCATCACGACACTCCTTCATATGAAGCGGACATTTCGCAATCGCGCGAGATACTACCGCACACGACCAGCCAACGACAAGCGGACCTTCTGGGGCAAATACGACGCAGTTAGAGAAGGCCCAAGTTAGAGAAGGCCCAGTAGACAGGACCGGAGAGAAGGCGTTAGCCTGAGGTTGTAGTGTCTGAAGGGGGGACGAGGTCATATGCCTCGGAACCCGGACGGTCTAAGCTAGAACATGCTCGCCGCTTCGCGTTGAGGTAAGCAGCATAGTTAGGGTGCGACACGACATGCTCGTGGAAATTGCAATCGACAGGATTTCACCCATCACGTCGTTGCTCGACGAAGTGTTTTATCAAAGTTCAATGGACGACATGCGCTGCGCATACGTTGACCACGTTAAGCGCTTCAACTCTTGGATCATCTTGAGCGATTACTACTTTGGCGATGACAAGACGAATAAGGTGATCACATTTGCGGCATTGCCATATCTCGGCGGATTGCCTCAGTTGCAAAGCATCATCCGCGCTCTCGCGCCGCGGGACATTAAACACACACGATCAATTGATGGGCGCTTCATTGAGTTTATTCGCCAATTGCCTGCGCTCAACATCTCTTTCATTTTCGAGCAGGACAAGTACTTTGCCTGGACCAGCAGTGCCGAATTCCAGGTCCACATGGTCGAGTTTTGCGAAATACTCTCTGACTACGTCGCTTTTTGGCGACGGGATACCCTGAACCCCACTCGGCTCGACATTTTGTCACGAAACATTCGGCACGCACAGGAGCTACTGCGACAAAAGAAGAAAATCAGAGTGTTATGCGAAGCTTTTGTCATTTCTTTGCTGGGTGGCTATGTTGGTAGCATACTCTGTCGCGAGACTGCTCTCACAGATTTATGCTGGTTGTCCGATCGCGACAGAACAAATGAACTTGGCAACAATTTCGTCCGAGACTTGTTTCAGGTCACGTTGATTGACATCGTGAAGAGGAATATTTCGTTTTCCTTTACTACCGCGAATTCAAATTCGGAAGAATGGTACGCCGACTTAATTAGGATCCCAGACTTCATTACAGGCGCAATCGCCGGTTTTGATTTCGATAACCCAGGCAATTCTACGGCCAAGCCTGCCGCTTTATCGCTAATTGGAGTGTATTTGGCCAACAACAAAAGCGATTGCTTCAATTATCGGTTTCACATTAACGACGAAGGCATGAAGGTTCAACGCATGATGATCACTTGCAAGCCTCCGTCTGCGACGCTTGACGACGTAAGCGCAGCCCGGTAAGATCGGGTCTTACCAATTAACACCCATTAACACCGGACGACACGTTTATGAGAGCCCGGCAAACCATGACCATCTCGCTTCCACAGGAGATGATTGACCAGGTAGAGAAGGTGAGAAAAGCCGAGCATCGTACCCGCTCCGAGTTGGTCCGCGAGGCACTGCGTACCTACTTCTCTAACCACTTTGCCGAAGCGCCTGTCAGCGCAGCAGAACTGCGTGCTATTCGACGTGGCCGCGCGCAGATCAGAAGAGGTGAGTACGTATCCCTCGATGAACTCTTCAATGACTTGGACTCTAAGAATCGCCAGGCAAGCAAAAAAAGAGCTTGAACGAATCGCCGCCAAAGACCAAACTCACATACTGCGTGCTCTGCAAGCCATGCGCGATGATCCATTTTCTGGCGACCTTGTTCGCCTGAAGAACCAACCCACCGCTTGGCGTCGCAGGGTTGGTAGTTATGGCATCTTCTTCGATGTCTATCCTGACTTACTCCTAATCGAGGTGCTGACGATACGGCGTCGAACCTCAACTACCTATTGAATCTGACAGACGACAGTGAACGGCTGCTCGACATTCGGGAGGCCATCGGGAAAGGATCGAGAAATATGCCGCACGGGGAGGCGCCGTGAAAAAGTGTGCGGTGTGAAAAAAAGAGAGGGAGCGCCTGGCGGTTCGACCTTCCTGGGTATGAACTTCGGCCGTCAGGCGTCCCCTCTCTAACCGCTAAGGAGAAACGAAATGACGCGGGGACCAATCATGTC
>JADGNW010000278.1 GCA_017883315.1 Blastocatellia bacterium
ATCCATGCAGAGGAGGTATGAGCTGTATGACAACTCGCCACGTTAAGCTGGGAATATTCTTCGCGGCATTCCTCGCACTGATATCGTTGTCAGACCGGGCGGCTCTTCAGCGCACAACCGCATCGAGTCTGCCAACTAGTCTATCAACACCCGAGCGTCCGCTGGTGAGTGTTGAGCCGCCCGCTGAGAGCGCTCGATATCGAATCGACTCTGAGCAGAGCAAATTCATGGTGCACGCGTTTGCCGCCGGGTTCTTGTCGGCGTTTGCCCACGATCACAACATCGCGATTCGAGAGTTCACCGGCGAGGCCGAGTTCACGTACGGAACCGTCCAACCAGCTTCGCTTCGAATGACGATTAAGGCTGACTCGCTCTCAGTGACGGACAAAGTCAGCGCGAGCGACCGCCAGAAGATCGAGGGTACGATGCGCGACGAGGTGCTGGAAGTTACAAAGTATCCGGAGATTGTTTTCAAAAGCACCGGCGTCACCGCGAGCAAAATTGGCGAAGGACAGTATCAAGCGAAAATCTCGGGCGAGCTTACGTTGCACGGAGTGACGCGGCCGCTCACGATAAACGCACAGCTTGAATTCGGCGACAAGACCTTGCACGCGCGCGGAGCCTTTGCGGTGAAGCAATCGAGCTTCGACATCAAGCCGGTTTCAGTGGCGGGGGGAACGATCAAGGTCAAAGATGAACTGAAGTTCTCGTTCGATATTGTGGCTCATCCGTGAGTGATGCGTGATTCTCTCGTACGATGGCGGGTTCTGAGCAGATCACTCGCCGCGAGCGAGTCTTCCAAGCGCGCCGCCCGGATGCCAGCGGGCGTATTGCTCGCGAGTCAAACCCTTGTGTGCTTCGAGCGCGACCGACAGCGAGCAGAGCACGTAGATCTTTGCGAGAATGCTCGCGCGGGGGACAAGGTTCAGCGCGCCACCTTCATTATCGACTCCAGCGTCTAAGAGCACGTCCGCGATGCGAGCGAGTTCAGATTCGCGATTCCCTGAGACGCCCACTATCTTGATCCCGAACTCGCGCAGGATTTCTACTGCCGATAATAACTCATGCGTTTCGCCGCTGTTGGAAATAGCAATCACCACGTCATTCGAGCAAACCTGTCCGGCCGAGCCGTGAATGCATTCGGTCGCGTGCAGGAAATACGCCGGCGTTCCGGTGCTCGACAGAAGTGATGCGACGTAGCGCGCGATGTGCTCGCTTTTGCCGATGCCGGTGACGTGAACGCGGCCGCCTTTCGACTCACATGCGAGGATCAGGTCAGCCGCGCGCTCGATCGAGTCGACCTCGGCGCGCGTTCGCAGCGCGGACAGCTCCTCTATGATCAGGTCAAAGAATCTCTCGACCGACTCCGCCGGAGAGGCATTGTCGCCGGCGGTGACGGCTTTCCCGCGAAGCACTTCATTCGCCAACGGTTCCACCTCAGCTACAACATCAGCATGAGCAATCTTCAAGACTGAATCGGCAAGCTCCTCGAGCGCGGGCGATTCTACAGCCACAACTTTATACGGCTTTTGATCTCTACTCATTGCCATTTGGATTTTCCATCTGAGCGGCTTGATAGAATATTGCCCGCCCGTAGTGGAGTCAAGCGACGCGCTAAGGGCAACATGTAGGGGCGGCTCTCCGTGGCCGCCCCTCTTCCCCATAGCCGAGTTCTTCCTTGCAGCAGGGGCGGCCACGGAGAGCCGCCCCTACAGGATGATTCTACCGATCACAAAATCTCACGCTCGTTGCCCACGCGACGCGTGATCCGCTCGCGGTCCAGGTATTCGAGCAGCGGAATAGCATGCTTGCGTGACAATCCGCCGGTCATTTCTTTGAACACCGCGACATCCATCCTGGGATTGACCGCTTTCCTGGCTCGCACTTGCGACTTCAGACCCTCGATGGAATCGACATGGAAAACGAAGTCGCCGATTCGCACGATTCGGCGCTCCGCTGCAAGCAGGTTGTAAAGCTTTCGGGCAAGCTCGACGCGAATACCTGCGACGGCAGCGGTTTCTTCCAGCGAACCCGCTTGCAAGCCAGCCGACTTGAAAGCGACCTCCAGAGCCTGTTTCGCGGCACTGTCCATTTCGGTTAGCGCGGGCTTGTGTGCAGCGAGGCGAAGCGCGTCTCGCTCTGCGACGACCTTGCCTTCTTCCCCAAGGCGCGCAATGACGGAGCGAAATATCTCCGGCCGAAGCTGGCCAAAGACGCGGTCGCGCACTTCCTCGCGACTCAGTCCAAGCGAAAGCGGTTCGCGACGATGGTGCTCAGTAAGCATGTCGATCACACTATCTGCGAGCGTTCGATAGCTCTCGGCTGAAATCAGCGCGAGCGGGGCACTAGTGATCACAATCACGCGATTCTTTCGTACCAGCTCGCGAGTACTCGAGGCAATTTGCTCGTCGGTTGCGCCGGTGCGAGCCGCCATCTCGTCTTCATTCATCCCGTGGGTCCCGGCGATCTCAATGAACACTGCGAGCCGTTCGAGAAGATCGGCACTCTCAAGCCGCTCGAGTTGAGCGCGCGCCACGACGTCACGGATGCGGTGCTTCTGAGGCAGGGGATCGATGATCAAGCCGCCTCCGATCGTCACCTGAGGCGAATAGCTTCTCACTATGAAGCGATCACCCGGAAGCGCGGTGATCGGTTCTTCGAGTCGAAGCTGAACGATCTCGCTTTCGCCTGGGACTATGGTTCCGAGTCCAGGGTTCAGAGTTCCGGGTTCCGAGCTCTCTAACCCTGAACCCGGAACCCTGAACTCTGAACTCTTGAGGATCACCACGCGAGCCATAACTTCGGCCGTGCCGTGATGGAGTCTGACTCGCGCGCGTTGCTTGAGCGGACGCGCTGCGGACGGCAAGAGTTCCAGCCGCGCGTCAATCATTGAACTCGGCCGCAGCCTTCCTGCCGGCGCCAGCAAGCTTCCCCTCTCGACTTTTTCGACGTTGACGCCTTGCAAGTTGATAGCTGTGCGCTGGCCGGCGAGCGCCGTGGTCGTGTCGTGTCCATGAACCTGAACGTTTCGCACCCTAGTCCTGATGCCGGCCGGCAACACTTCAATTTCGTCGCCGACCGAAAGCTCACCGGCGATCAGCGTCCCTGTAACTACGGTTCCAAATCCTTTGATCGAGAACGCGCGGTCAATCGGCAAACGCGGCACAGCAGCGGTCGCCTTTGGTTCGACGCGCGAGGCGAGATCGGCCAGAGTCTCTTTCAACTCATCGATTCCGGCGCCTGTGCGAGAGCTTACAGAAATAATTGGAGCGCCTTCGAGAAACGACCCGCGAACGAAGTCTTCGACCTCGGCTCGCGCCAGCTCGAGCAGCTCTTCGTCGACAAGATCGGACTTGGTGAGCGCGATCAATCCGGATTTGACATGAAGCAACCGGCAGATGTCGAAGTGCTCGCGGGTCTGCGGCATTACCGATTCCTCGGCGGCGACTACCAGCATTACGAGGTCGAGTCCGTGCACGCCGGCGAGCATGTTCTTGACGAAACGCTCGTGACCGGGAACATCGACGAAGCCGAACTGAGAGTCGCCAATCACGAGGTCAGCGAACCCTATGTCGATGGTTATGCCGCGTTGTTTTTCTTCTTTGAGGCGGTCGGCGTCGATGCCGGTGAGCGCTTTGACCAAGGCAGTCTTGCCGTGGTCAATGTGCCCGGCGGTTCCGACGATGATGTGCTTCATGGCGCTCGCTCTGAAGGTCAAGATACAGGACGCTTCTTCGGCGAGTCAAACAACGGACCTTACGAGTTGAGTGAACTAACACCCTCTCAACTTTAGGCAATGGTTCAGTTCCTCTTGCCGGCGAGAATGAACCGCTGATTAACGCTGCCGTCGGTGCACGGATCGGCGCAGATCAGCGAAACAACGTCAGCGCAAATCAGCGGTTCCTTCTCCCGTGGTCAAGGCGCTCAAGGCAGGTTGAACCATCACCCAACTTTCGATACCGTTCCCACATTTTGGTGATATAATTCCGCGCGCTGCTCTGGAGCCGTTCCCCAATAATCGTTTTTCGGGAGGTGAACAATGAGGTCGAGACGATTCTCCGGCAAGGCGATTTTTGTTTCGCTGGCAATCGCGCTGCTCGCCGCGCCTGGATTGGCACAGATAGTCCGCAAGTCAGGCGGTGCGCTTCAAGCGTCCGCGATCAATCGCGTAGAACCTGCTTATCCGCCGCTTGCAAAGGCGGCACGGGTGAGCGGAGCAGTGGTTGTCGAGGTAACCGTCGATGAAGAAGGGAACGTGATTTCTGCGCGGGCGATTTCCGGCCATCCGCTTTTGAAAGACCCAGCGGTGGCGGCAGCCAGGGGCTGGACGTTTCAGCAAACTAACCTCGGCGGTGTTCCGGTAAAGGTCATCGGCACGATCACGTTCAACTTCAATCTCGGAGAGCCTCCACCAACGGGTGACGCAGACGAAGCGGTAGATGACATTGAAGCGGCAAAGAAGGCCGTCAATGCCAATTCATATTCACCACAAGCACACTTCAAATTAGCCGAAGCCTATTCCGATGAAGACAAGTACGAGGAGTCCATTGAGTCGTAC
>JADGNW010000279.1 GCA_017883315.1 Blastocatellia bacterium
CGAAGACCTGGCGGCTCGCGCGGCGGAGCTGCGGAGGTTTCTTTGACCCCGATAGCAAACGCGCAGAGCTCGCTCGAATAGAAGAAGAATGCTCGAAGCCCGACTTCTGGAACGATCAGGAGCGCGCTCAAAAAGTCCTGCGTCAGCGCAGCCGCCTCGACACCGCCATCCAAAAAGCCGATCAATTTCTTCGCGACGTTGAAGACGCCGCGGTCCTCATTGAGTTCGCAAGCGAAGACGAATCCTCACTGAAAGAACTGCAGACCATCCTCGCGCGGCTCGAGCGCGAAGTCGAAGAAGCCGAGACCGAGATGCTTCTGTCCGGCCCCAACGACACTCGCGACGCGATCGTTACGATCAATGCGGGCGCCGGCGGAACCGACGCCCAGGACTGGGCCGAGATGCCGCTGCGCATGTATTTGCGATGGGCCGAGCGGCACGGCTTCAAAACTGAAATAGTCGACGAACAGCCGGGCAAAGAAGCTGGAATAAAATCATCGACGTTCACGCTTGCCGGTGAGTACGCGTACGGTTTGATGTCTGCAGAAGCCGGCGTGCACCGGTTGGTGAGATTGAGTCCATTCAACGCCGGTTCGAGCCGCGAGACCAGCTTTGCTTCCGTGTTTGTCTATCCGGATATCCAGGACGACGTCGAGATCGAAGTGAACGAGAAAGACCTTCGCGTTGACACCTATCGCTCATCGGGCGCGGGAGGCCAGCACGTGAACGTTACCGACTCGGCGGTGCGAATCACTCATCTTCCAAGCGGTATTGTAGTCACATGTCAGAACCAGCGCTCGCAGCATCAGAACCGCGAAGTCGCAATGCACATTTTGAAATCCCGTTTGTACGATCTCGAAATGGAGAAGCGTCGCGCTGAAAATGCGCAGCTCGAGGAGACGAAGCGCGACATCTCGTTTGGCTCGCAGATAAGAAACTACGTGCTGCATCCTTATCGCCTCGCGAAGGATGTACGCACGAAGCATGAGACAGCGGACGTCGATGCGGTGCTCGATGGCGACCTGGATGAGTTCATCAAGCAGTATCTCGTGCTGAAGAGCAAAACAACGTTGACGGCGCTTCATTGAACCCGGCAAAAATTCCGACCGTATAGATGTGAGAGCCGCAGTGCCCAAATCAAGATTGGTTAAGGAGAAAAGCATGTCCCAAATCTTTGCAAGGCTACGTTCCTCGATCCTCATTCTTATATTGTCACTGTTTGTTTCGGGGGCTCTGCCCGCGTTCAAGGGACTCGCCGCTAGCCCGGCGCAGTCGATGTCCGCAGCTCTACCAAAAGGCGTCGAGCGAGTCACTTCGGTCGAAGGCTTCACTGAGTATCGCCTGGGTAACGGCCTGCGAGTTCTCCTGTTTCCCGATCAATCGAAGCAGACGGTCACGGTGAATGTCACTTATCTGGTCGGCTCGCGTCACGAGAATTATGGCGAGACCGGCATGGCTCACCTGCTCGAGCACCTGATGTACAAGGGATCTACGAATCACACGAACATCCCGCAAGAGCTGACCGAGCACGGCACGCGACCCAACGGCTCGACTCTGTTCGACCGAACAAATTATTTCGAGACGTTCTCTTCAACCGATATCAATCTCGACTGGGCGATCAAGATGGAAGCCGATCGCATGGTCAACTCGTTCATCGCCAGGAAAGACCTCGATACCGAGATGACCGTCGTTCGCAACGAGTATGAATCGGGCGAGAACCAGCCGGGTCTGGTTGTATTCAAACGCATATTTGCCGCGGCTTACGATTGGCACAATTATTCGAACCTGCCGATCGGCGCGCGCAGCGACATCGAGAACGTTCCTATCGAACGACTGCAGGCTTTCTATCATAAGTTCTATCAACCCGATAACGCAGTGCTGCTAGTCACAGGCAAGTTCGATCCGGCGAAGACACTGCAGCTTATCGCGGAGAACTTTGGCGCGATCGCGCGACCCGCTCGCACGCTCGAGCCGATCTACACCGTCGAGCCGGCTCAGGACGGCGAACGCACGGTGACGGTGAAGCGCGTCGGTGACACTCAGTTCGTCGGCGTCGGGTATCACGTGCCGTCGGGCTCACATCCTGATTTCGCTGCAGTCGATATTCTCACTCAAATTCTTGCCGACACCCCGTCCGGCCGCTTGTACAAAGCGCTGGTCGAAACGAAGAAGGCTTCGTCCGTCGATAGCCTCGACATACCGCTCCACGATCCAGGCTTGATGATTCTGTTTGCGGAAGTGCGCAAGGAGCAATCACTCGACGCAGCGCGCGAGGCGATGACTCAAACCATCGAAGAGATGGCAGCCAAAGCGCCGAGCCAGGAAGAAGTCGAGCGCGCTCGCACGTCGCTGCTCAAAAACATCGATCTCACTTTGAACTCGGCCGAGCGCGTGGGACTCGAGTTGAGCGAGTGGATGGCACAAGGAGATTGGCGGCTCTACTTTCTCAATCGCGATCATCTCAAGAAGGTAACGCCCGCCGATGTTCAGCGAGTCGCCGCTGCCTATTTGAAGCCAACGAATCGCACCGTCGGCCTCTTCATTCCGACTGATAAACCGGATCGCGCTGAGATCCCGCCGCCGCCAGACGTCGCCGCGCTTGTCAAAGACTACAAAGGCAGTGCCGTGGTCGCAGAAGGCGAAGCGTTCGACCCCTCTCCGGCTAACATCGAGGCGCGCACCGTGCGCACCGATTTGCCCGGCGGATTGAAGCTCGCTCTGTTGTCCAAGAAGACTCGCGGCAACACGGTGGTTGCGTCGATGACGTTCCGCTTCGGAGACGAGCAGAGCTTGATGAATCGCGGCACCGCAGCGGAACTCGCGGGGCAAATGCTCATGCGCGGCACGGCTAAGCACACACGCCAGCAGATTCAAGACGAGTTCGACAAGCTGAAAGCGCGTATAGCCGTCGTCGGCGGCGCGACGAGCGCCGGTGTCTCGATTGAAACCATCCACGAGAATTTTCCGGCTGTGTTGCGTTTGGTCGCAGAGATTTTGCGCGAGCCCTCGTTTCCCGCTGCTGAGTTCGAGCAGCTCAAGCAGGAAGCACTGGCAGGCATTGAGCAATCACGCAGCGAGCCCCAATCAGTCGCGGGCGTAGCCTTCAGCCGGCACCTGAGTCCTTATCCCAAAAGCGATGTACGCTACACCTCGACTCCTGACGAAGACATCGCCGACGTGAAAGCAGCGACGCTGGAAGATGTCAAAAAGTTTTACCTGGATTTCTATGGCGGTTCAGCCGGCGAGATGTCCGCCGTGGGCGACTTCGATGCGAAGGAGATAGAGAAG
>JADGNW010000280.1 GCA_017883315.1 Blastocatellia bacterium
GGAGTCATGCCCATGTAGATCGCTACGGTGTCACCCTTTTGAACGCCGAGCGACTTCAGAACGTTTGCGAACTTCGAAACTTCGATGAGCAGTTGTTGATAGGTGAGCGTGCGGACTTCGCCGGGTTCTGCTTCCCAGATGATTGCAGCTTTGTTTCTGCGCCAGGTGGCGACATGCCGGTCGAGACAGTTGTAAGACAAGTTGATCTGTCCGCCGGCGAACCACTTCGCCCAGGGCGCGTCCCATTCGAGCACCTTGTCCCACTTGCGAAACCAGTGAAGCTCGGCGGCAATCTCGCCCCAAAACTTCTCGGGGTCTTCTTCGGCTTCGCGGTAGAGTTGTTCGTACTGTTCGAGGCTCTTTATGTGTGCTTGACTGCTGAACTCCGGGGGAGGTTGAAAGACTCTGCTCTCTTTCAGGATCGAATCAATGGACTGCGACATCCGGGGTCCTCCGACTTTGCGGTCTGATCTTGTGAGGGTGAAATGTAGCACGCACTCGAACCGACGCTCAACGTTCGCGTCACTCATTGAGTCCGCTTAAAGCCGTTGGTGTTATGCACCAGCGTTGTGTTCTCTTTGTGAGCTTGCACTGAGCCAGCTAATTCGATATAGAAATGTACGACGCGCTTTGGGGGTTAATTGGCTATGACGAGTGAAGAGATGGAGCGGGCTATCGAGTTCTTGGTTCACAATCAGGCGAAGAACACGAGCGACATAATGTTGACCAATGAAGCTGTGAATAAACTGGCTGAGACGGTCGCTCAAGATCGACTGGAAAACCGGGCGCTGTTGGAGGCATATCGAAGCGAGAACCGAGAACAGTTGGAAGCAAATCGAGAGCAGTTGGAAGCGTACCGACAAGAGACCCGGGAACACATCAACAATCTCATCATCGCTAACGAGGTGACTCGTGACCTTGCCGAAAAAGTCGCAAAACTCGCCATCACGACCAGCCAAAGAGTAACCGCTCTCGAGAACAAGTAAAGCTCACTTTGATCCCGACTCGCTCTTACACCTCTGATCGATCAATCTCTTTAACGCAAGCGCATCTTGATCGTTAGGATCAATCTCGAGGGCTTTGGCGGCTGATGCTTGAGCTGAAGCGCAGTCGTTCTTGAGAACCGCTATTCGTCCGAGCAAGACATGCGCCGGCACGAGCTTGGGATTCCAAAACACCGCCGCCTTCAGCGCGTTAGTCGCGCGATCGAAGTCGCCTCTTCGTTCATACACCCGGCCCATCAGCAAATGCGCATCGTAGTTCTGAGGCGCAATCTGCAGCAGTTTGCCGAGCGCCTGCAAAGCGTCCTCGTTGCGCCCGGCGGTGAATGCGTTGCGGGCCGTCTCGAGCAACTGATCGGCCTGTGGAGAGAGACTCGTGATCCGCGTCTGTGAGTTTAACCGCTCGTCCTGGTCGCGCTTGTAGCGATAGTAGTTGATCTTACTGAAACTCGGTTTCACGCGCGCCAGTTGCGGAGGCCCTTTTGTTTCCCATTGCGCGAACGAAGTTAGAAGCTTCTTTGCCTGGTCGGACGCGGCTGTCGCTCCGGGTTGGTCGCCCGCAGCCGCGAGCGCCTTGCTCAGGATGTAGAACGCTTCGCCGTCCGATGGGCGCTGCTTAGTTTCGTTGCGGAGCGTTGCCGCAGCGTTCGCATGGTCCTTTGCCAGAAAGTAAGCGTAGCCCAGATTGAACAACGTGTCAGTGTCTCGAGGCGCGGCGTCCGAGGCGGGCTTGAGATGATCGATCGCCTCTTTGTACTGCTTCTGCTTTATCAGCAGCGCGCCGATGTTGTTGTAGACCTCGAATAAAGGCAAGCGCGCCGCAAGCTTCTTCAGCGCTGCCAGCGACTGATCGGTGTGGCCGATCGCGTCTTCTGCTACGCCGATGTAAAACTGCGCTTCGTCATAACGCGGGTTCTTGTCATCGACAAGAGCGAGCTGCTCAAGCGCTTCTTTGTATTCGCCCGCTTCAAAATGAATCCGACCCAGCTCGAAGATCGCCGGAACGTACTGGGTCCTGGTCTTCTCGGAGTACTCCTTGATCGCTCGTTCGAGAAACCCCGCGCGGGCGTCGCGATCGCGCGTCAGCGTGCCTTTTATGAAATTCTCGAACGCGCCGATTGGAGCCACCGTCGCATCGGTGGTGATCTGATCGCGAGAGAAAGGCAGCGCAGGATTGTGCTGATAAAGGATCTCGTAAGCGAGATCGCCCTGAAGCCTTTGCAGATCAACCAGCGGACCGCCGCGATTGTATTCCTTACCCGCGAGCCGGCCTTCGCGAATATCGATCACTCGGGCGGTTATCGTTATGGTGCTGTCGCGTCCTTCGCCTGCGATGCGATAGGTTCCCATCACTACAAGGTTGGCGCCGGCGCGCTCGGCTATTTTGATCATCGTGGCGCGCGTGAGTATCGCCGTCGGCGGAAGGCCTTCTTGTTTGTAAGCGACATTGCGTTCGTCGGGGCGGATCGCAACCAGACCCGGCTTGTCGAGCAGATCGGCAAGAGTCGCCGCAAAGCTTTCGCCGACCCAGTTGTATTCGGCGCGGCCCGACAGATTTTCGAACGGCATCGTCACGATCGTGTCAGTCGCTGCCGCGAAAGCCGGAAGTGAAAATGCGAATATGAAGATAGAGATTAATGCTGCTCGTTTTGTCATGCTCAAAATCATTAGGGCCGCCAGCTTGTCATCACCGCTGCGCGGCCCAGGTTGTGTCTTACTCTCTAAAATATCACGCAGACTAATTCTCTCCGCGCTTGAGACTTGCTGTCAACGCGAGTGTTACCGAATGGCTATGACAACGAGCGACGTGTTAAATTCCACGATGACGCGACGGTGGGCGGCTTGTTCTTCTTTGAGGATTTCCCGTGAAAATGAAGGACGGCTTCTGGTGGGAATATTAGTATGAGTTCGTCGATCGAAA
>JADGNW010000281.1 GCA_017883315.1 Blastocatellia bacterium
CTCAAGATCCTTTACAGCCTTCTCAACAAGCGCGAAGGATGGGCGGCAGAACGCGTGTACGCGCCGTGGCCCGATATGGAAGCCAAGCTTCGGGAGCGTGAGATACCGTTGCTCTCGCTTGAAAGCTACACCGCGCTTCGCGATTTCGACGTAGTCGGTTTCTCATTGCAGTACGAGATGACTTACACGAACGTCCTGACAATGCTCGACGTCGGGGGCATCCCGTTGCACAGCAACGAGAGAACGCTGGATGATCCGCTGGTGATCGCAGGCGGCCCGACCGTTTATTCCGGCGAGCCGGTGGCGAACTTCATCGACGTGTTCGTGATCGGCGATGGCGAGGAAGCATTCCCGGAGTTGGTGTCGCGCTACATTGAACTGCGCGATTCCGGTTTGGAGCTTACCCGCGAGCAGGTTCTGAAAGAGATCGCTCGGATTGAAGGAATGTATGTCCCATCGCTTTATCCGACTTCGGTCAGCGCGCATCATGGTTTACTGATCGTCGAGCGGCCCGACGATCAGGACATCCCATTTCCAGTTCGCCGCCGCGTAGTCAAGGACATCAATCAGTTTCCATTTCCTTCCGACTCGCCCGTGCCGGCTATCGAAGCAGTGCACGATAGAGTGGCCATCGAGATCGCACGAGGCTGCGTAGACGGATGCCGCTTCTGCCAGGCGGGCACGATCTATCGCCCGGTGCGCGAGCGGGATCCCAAACAAATCGTCAACACGATCATCGACGGCATCGAAAAGGGCGGCTACGACGAGACGAGTC
Organism: Blastocatellia bacterium; assembly: GCA_017883315.1. Classification (GTDB taxonomy): domain Bacteria; phylum Acidobacteriota; class Blastocatellia; order UBA7656; family UBA7656; genus Onstottus_A. The sequence continues at coordinate 776 of JADGNW010000281.1, forward strand.
TGACGTCGCTTTCCACGGCCGACTACACCTGTTTGGAGCCGCTGGTGAAGATGCTGGGACAGGAGCTCGAGCGACGCAACGTCAGCTTTTCAGTTTCGTCGCTGCGCGCGTCCGGCGTTACCGAGTCGCTCGCTCGCGAAATCGCTCGCGTTCGAAAGACCGGCTTCACGATCGCACCCGAGGCGGGCACTCAGCGGATGCGCGACGTGATCAACAAGAACATCACCGAGCAGGATGTGATGAACTCTTGTTCGGTTGCGTTTGAAGAAGGTTGGTCCGCGATGAAGATGTATTTCATGATCGGGCTGCCGACTGAAACCGATGAGGACGTGCAAGGTATCGCGGAGCTTGGCAGAAAAGTCCGCGAGCTTGGGAGGAACAAGTACAACAAGAACGTAAAGGCGACGTGTTCGGCTTCATACTTCGTGCCCAAACCGCACACGCCCTTTCAATGGTGCAAACAAGAAGAGGTCGATTCGATAAAGCGCAAACAGCGAATGTTGAAAGATCTTGGCCGCCGCTATCGAATTGACGTTAAGGTGCATCACGCCGAAACGTCGCTGCTCGAGGGCATCATCTCGCGCGGTGATCGAAATCTGTGCAAGGTGATCGAGCGCGCGTGGCGGATGGGCTGCCGCTTTGACGGCTGGACCGAACACTTCGATTTCGGAAAGTGGATGGAGGCGTTCAAGATTGAGAACGTTGCGATCGAGCCTTATCTGAAAGAGTTCCCGGTTCGCGAGTTTGATAAGCCGGGAGCTCCGCTCGTTCAGCTTCCGTGGGACCACATCGACACGCTGGTGAAGCGCGAGTTCAACGCGCGCGAGTACACGAAGGGCATCAAGGCAAAGATCTCGCCTCCTTGCGAGCTGCCGGTCAAAATCATCGACGGGCGGCCCACGGCGATTGCCCCGTCGAGCGAAGAGTTTGAACGCGTAGCCTCGCAGCCATTGCTTTGCTACGCGTGCGGGCTCGAGTGCGACCTGACAAAATCACGCGAACATCTCAATGAAGCTTACGCGATGCACGAGGAAGTCAGGACCTACGAAGCGCGGATCGCCACGGTGAAAGACGTAATTGAGCAACCGCTGATCAATCTAAAGAGAGCAGAGGAGCGGACGAGCGGGGATGCAGAGGAGATCGCCTCAGCACCTCAGCACCTCAACTCCTCAGCTCTTCAGCATGCAGGCTCCTCCGCTACGCTGTTTCGCTATCGCGCGACGTTCGAGAAAGGCGAGGAAGTGAAATACCTCTCTCACCTCGACCTGACCAGGGCGTTGCCTCGCGCTTTCAGACGTGCGAAGATCAAGCTTGGATACAGCGCTGGATATCATCCAATGCCGTTGATTCAATACGGACCGGCGCTTGGTGTGGGCACGGCGGGCTATAACGAGTTGATCGACTTTGATTCTCCCGACGAACTTGACGAGAGTGAGTTCCTGGAACGGATCAACGCAGTCTTGCCTGCTGGTTTGCGTTTTAAGTCGCTTCTTCGGTTGACGGCCGGCTCGCAATCGTTGATCAAAGAAGTGAACCGCGCGGAGTACCGTGTGCAGCTTGACGCACCCGAGATTGAAGCTGCTGTTCGGAGAATAGCCTCCGAGCAAGCGGGCTTCGCGGCAAGAGATGTGTATGAGATTCATCGCATTGCGGCCGAAGCTTTCATGACGCGCGAGTCCTGCGTTATCGAACGGGTGCGAAAGGATAAGCGCCAGCAAGTCGATGTGCGACGCTACACGAAGAGGTTGAGTTTAGTTGACGACTTTAGTCTTAGCATCGTGACCGAGGTGTCGCCGAACGGTGGTGTGAAGCCCATTGAGGTCATGGCCGCCGTTTACGGTTTGACCCAAACTGAGATGACTTCTCTCAGTTCACGCGTGCGGCGACTGCGGTTGTATTCGGAAGAACAAACAGGCGACCCAGGAAATCTGCCGGGCTTCGCCGCCGCTCTTATGAGCGAGCAAGGAGATGAGTTGCGAGTGGCTGGCAATCACTCATAGATGTTAAAAGAGTCGTGCTGTGAGCAGCACGGGTAAGTTGTGACATTCGCTTCCTCACGTCGGCGCGTCAATTGCCGATTTGAATCCACTGCGAGAGAGGCGATTGCAATCGTTTGAGCGGATCAGCAAGAGAGTAAATCGAATTGTGAAGCGAGCGTATTGCTCTCAGCGACGTTGGTTTTGAGCTTGTCAGCCTGAGCGCCGTGTGAAGAAGCTCAGAGGCTTGAAACGCGGTTCATCTGCTCGAATCATTCTGCGATCTGAAGGCCGAAAGGTCCGCTCTCATCCCGCACGCGTTCCGCTTACCCATCTCGCATAACAGCACGCGTCAGGAGAATTCATGGCAAAAGAGTTGATCATCAGTGCAAATGTGCACGAGAAGAAAGTCGCCATGCTGGAAGACGGCGTGGTCACGGAGTTTTATGTCGAGCGACGGGACGAGAATCAAGGTGTAGTCGGAAACCTCTACAAGGGCCGCGTAATGAAGGTCCTTCCGGGTATGCAATCGGCCTTTGTGGATATCGGGCTGGAACGCGATGCGTTCCTTTATGTATCCGACTTCACCGAGTTCATGGAGGAGGAGGAAGAAATCGATTTCCGCGAAGTTGGCGATGAGGCGCGTGTGCCGCCTCGCGTTGACGATCGTGCACGGCGCGGGGACCGCCCGAGACCTGAGCCCCAACCAGTTGGCCAGCGGCCGGCGCCTGAGCCGGGCGCGGAGGGTGCTCCCGTTGAAAGACCGGTTCGCATCGAAGACGCAGTCGAGCAATTGGCCGAGATCGCCGTCGAGAGCGTGATCCCGCCTCCGCCACCTGAAGAGGACCTGCCGGAGCAGGAAGCGGAGGACGCGCGCTCAACACGTGTGCAGGCGTTTCAAGGCGAACGTGTCACCGACGAAGGCCCAGATGAACGGCCCGAAGAGGCTCAGCCTGAGGAGCTGCAACAGCAGGCGGACCTTGAAGCTGCCGAAGCCGAGGCTAAACCAAAACGCGGCCGCGGCAAGAAAGTAGTCGAGCCCAGGAAGAGAGCAGTGAAGGCCGAGGAAAAAACGGCGAAGGGCCCGGCGCGCAAGCCACTGCCAAGGGGCGGCGCGAAGCGACCGCGCGGACGCGGTGAAGAAGAAACCGAAAGCGCGAGGGCGCAGTTCGAGCGCGTTACTGATGAAGATGTCGCGCAGGAGGCGGGCGAGCTTCTGAAGGACGCGATGGTTCAAGAAAAAATTATTGAGCGGGTTCATACGGCTGAGTTTCAAACGGCCAGTCCTCAACCGGAGCCCGAACCTGAATGGCGTGTGGGCAGTCTTCGCTCGCTGGCTGATAGCGGTTCGAGTTTCCAGCGCGTTGTAGATGAGAATGCCGAGGGCGCTGCACGGACGGAGACGCCGGTTACCGGCAACGAGCCTGAGCAACAAGGCGAAGGCAAAGGTTCACCTTTCAGGCACATCTCCGACGTAGTCCGAGGGTTATACGGACGCATTCAGTCTGGCGCCTCGGGCGAACTGAGCGACGAAACCAGCGGGCGAGAATCATCAGGGAGCGAAGCCGGCTCAGAATCATCCTCGGCCAAAGCCCCAGCCGAGAGTAAGCACAATAACCAGAACGCGTCCGCAGACGACGACCGCGATGCCGAAGTTCGTGACCGTGGTCCGCGTTCGGAGTTTGCCGTGCGCCGCGGCGGAAGAGGACGCCGCGGGCGCGGTGGGCGTCGCGAGGGTCCCCCCGGCGTGGCAGGCGACGCTGCTACTGGTGACGAGAACGCGGTCCCCGCAGTCGTACCGGATGAAGGTCCTGTCAGGGTCGAGGAAGTTCAGGCTCCCGAGGAGAGTGCCCCCCCGACCGAGTCTCGGCCTGTTGAACCTCGACAAACGGACGACCGTCCCGAACCGCGAGCCGTTGAGACACGCACGCCGGGTCCTCGCCCTCAACGCAGGCCAGACCCGCGCAGACCAGACCCGCGCAGACCAGACCCGCGCAGACCTGAGCAGCGCAGACCCGAGCTCGGACCGGCAAGACGTCCGGAACGCAGCGGCGCTCCGACGATCAGCGATCTCCTTCACGAAGGGCAAGAAATTCTCGTTCAGATAGCCAAGGAGCCGATTGCAAAGAAGGGCGCGCGTATTACTTCACACATCGCGCTCCCGGGACGTTTGATCGTTTACATGCCCACGGTCAACCACATCGGCGTCTCTCGTAAGATACCTAACGAAGCGGAACGCATCAGGTTGAAGAGGATTGTGACCACGCTTCGCGACCGGGAGGGCGCGACGGGCGGCTTCATCGCGCGCACTGCATGCGCCGGACACAGCGAGCAGGAGCTGGCCGACGATATGCGTTATTTGCTTCGCACCTGGGCCGAAGTGCGACGGAAAGCAGAGCGCGGAAGGGCGCCGGCGTTGGTGCATCGCGACCTCGACCTTGTGCAGCGCATCTTGCGTGATCAGTTGTCCGAGGAGTTCACCGCGATTCGCATCGACAACGAAGTCGAGTACGCGCGAATCGTCGAGTTCGTCAATCGGGTGCAACCCAAGCTGGTCAAACGCGTGAAGCTCTACACTGGCGGCCAGCCGATACTCGAGAAGTACGGCGTGCAAGCGGAGATCGACAAGGCCGTGCGCCCGCGAGTATGGCTGAAATCAGGCGGCTACATTGTAATCAATCAAACTGAGGCGCTGGTCGCGATTGACGTGAACACCGGCAAGTTCGTCGGGAAGTCTGACAAGCTGGAAGACACGATCACGCGAACCAATCTCGAAGCGGCTAAAGAAATCGTTCGGCAGGTAAGGCTTCGAGACCTCGGCGGGATTATCGTGCTCGACCTCATCGACATGGAGGAACGCAAGAATCGCCAGAAGGTGATGATGGCGTTGCAACAGGAATTGTCGCACGACCGCTCGCCTTCAAAGATTCTTTCGATCAACGATTTTGGTTTGGTCGCGATAACTCGCAAACGAGTGAAGCAGTCTCTCGAACGCACGCTCTGCGCGCCGTGTCCATACTGTCAGGGCGCCGGGATGGTGAAGTCAGCGCAGACGATGTGCTTCGAGATACTCGAGCAAGCCAAAGCCATATCTAAACAGCTAGTCGGGGAAAGCGATGTGATGCTGCGAGTTTCGCCTCACGTTGCGGAGGCATTGCGAACAACTGAGCGTGAAGTCATGGAAGAAGTCGAAGCGTACTTCGGCACTCCGGTGACGATCGAGCCCGATCCTAACCTGCATCAGGAACAATTCGACTTCGCGGTTGTGTGAGGTCCGGTAGCTTGTAGTGGTCCTGCAAAGGGGCGCGATCGCGCCCCTTACTTATTTTCGAACTCCTAGTTTATCTTCTTAGCTCGCTGATCGGCGTTGTTCTGGTGCAATACCAGATGAGTCACTTGACCCTTGTCGTCTTTGACGAAGATGATCTGTGCGTCCACAGCCTCGAAAAAGAAGTCGGCTTCCGTCTCGGCGAATATCTCAAACCTCTGCTGCCCGGTTGCCTGGCCGAAGAACTTATCGCCTTCGCGACTGATCCTGATCGAGAAGTTTGGCGTGAGCTGGTACTCGCCTGCGTAAGCGTCGAAGGCCTTTGGATCAAGCTTGATCGCTTTGCGTACCTTCGGCGCTTCAAACTTCGCCAGCGGGTACTGGTTTTCGAGCAGATGCCGGCCGATGTCGTCGATGTCGTTGGTGGAGTTCGAGAGCACTACGACGCCTCTCCGCTTCTTCTTGTCGAAGCCTACGAACGAGTGATAGCCGCCTGTCCCGCCGTTGTGCCAGACGATCTCAGTGCCGAACTTTTTCAGGATGTGCCAACCGAGCCCGATCTCAAGCCCGGGCGTGCCCGTGTCGTGTTGTGGCTGATGTGTCTTCTGCATCGCGGCCGCAAGCGGCGATCTCGTCAATCCCAAATTCGCCGCGACGAATTTCAGTAGATCATTCACCGTCGAACGCAGCGCGCCAGCGCCAGCCAGCGTTGGCAGATCCCAGTTCGCTACAGGCTTAAGCGTCTGATTGTGTCCTGTTGCAAGTCGAGCTTTCATACCGCGTGTGAGCTCGATTGCTGTATCGCTCATCTTCAACTTCTGAC
>JADGNW010000282.1 GCA_017883315.1 Blastocatellia bacterium
AGTGCCCGAGTCCGCTTGGAAGCTCGACAAGCTTCTCGGGCTCGCCGTCTGCCTTCGTTTGGCCGGACTTGTACTTGAATCGCACGATGCCATTCGTGTTGCCCACGTAAAGATAGTCGTGCCAGAACGCGAGCCCGAATGGCCGGTTGAGCCCCGCCGCGAAAACGAATCGCTCGTCTACACGGCCGTCGCCGTTCGAGTCGCGCAGTATCGTTATCCGCCCGGGCTGAGATTCACTCACGAACACATCACCGTTCGGCGCCAGCACCATACCGCGCGGCTGTTGCAGATCACCCTCAGCGAACACCTTTATCTCGAAGCCTGCGGGCACAGTGAGCTGCGCTCCCTCCGGCTTAGGAATGACCCGGGATTGGTTGCGCGGTCCGTTCTGCACCTCCGGCGCCGGGAGGTCCGAAACCTTTATGTCGTAGTGTCGAAGTTCGTTCGGCGATGAGGTCTGCGACGACGACTCTCCGCAGGAGAAACCGACTAAGATGAAAAGGCTGAACGCAAGAACTGAAACGCTCGGGAGGCACTGTTTGATCGACGCAGTGGTTTTCTTGAATCGCATTCTCTCCTCCAGAAATCCATAGACTCTGAACCATTTTCCCACAAACGAGAGCAAAGCAAAAACAACGGTCTGCCTTCGTAGTGGTTCAGTTTAAGTTCAGAGTTCCGCCTTCAGGCTGCTGATTACGATACGCAAGCTGAAGCTTGAACTCTAAACTGAACCGCGACGTCCGCATTCTAGAGCGTGCCGGGCGCGACTTTTGCTTTTGCGCTCGGCGGTGTCTAGTCATTTATAATGCTGCCATGCCAAACCGACAGATCGGAGTGGAGGTATTGATCGAAGACCATTTCTGGAATGACACGCAGGGCCAATACGTTTATTCGTTTCATTGCCCGGCGTGCAACCAGCTTAGGCACACACCGGAACTCGGCATATATCGTTGCGACTGCGGTTCGTGGCTGATCGTGACTAATCAGAAATGAAGAGTGAAACGTGATACGTTGGAATCAATACAAAGTCAGGAGGAACGGTTATGACAGAAGCAGCAGAACAGTTCGGACTCTCGAGTATCGGACAGATTTCAGTCAACGTCCACGACGTCAAGAGAGCGACCGCATTCTATCGCGATACGCTGGGCATGAAGTTCTTATTCGAGGCGGGGGACATGGCGTTCTTCGATTGCGGCGGCGTGCGGCTCATCCTCTCCGAGCCCGAAAGACCGGAGTTCGATCATCCGAGTTCGTTCATCTACTATCGAGTTGCGGATATTCAGCGCTCGTATGAGATCCTCCTGTCGCGCGGCGTACACTTTGACGAGAAACCCATCTTGGTCGCGCGTCTTTCGGATCACGATCTGTGGATGGCTTTCTTCCGCGACCCCGACAAAAACCCGCTTGTGCTGATGAGCGAAGTACCGCGCGCCTGACAAATCACAAGGGTGATCACTGAGCGCCGTCCTCGTTTTTGAGTTTGAAGAACACTTCGAGCGTCACCTGATACTCGATCTGTCCATCTCTGAGGGCGCCGCGTTGCTCGCGCACCTCGAACCAGCGCGTTTCCCGGATCGTTTGACTGGCGCGTCCGATTGCCACCTTGATCGCATCGCTGAAACTCTCGTTCGACGTGCCGACGATCGTCACGCCTTTGAAAACATCTTTGGCCATTGCATCCCCTCTCGATGATTGATCTCAGTCTAAGTTAGCACAGCGGCCTGCAAGTAACGAGTGGGTCTCGCTCCATATGACGTGTCATTTCTGAACTGCGTCATCTCGCGCATCGCCTTTCTTCGCAATGCCTCGGTACATCTCTCCGAGCATTCGCGGCGTGTCGGGCATCATGTAGCGATCGAGCTTTGTGATTCGCAGACCGGCGGCGTCGACAAGCTTGTCGATTGGCCGGTTCATATTGCAACCGCGGCCGATTAGCTTCTGGATAGGATTGAAGAAGTCCTGACGCTTCGCGACTCGCGTATCGTCGCTGCGCCCGTGCTCGAGAAACACATAATCGCCTTCAGGTTTGAGCACACGCCCGATCTCGGCAAGCGCCGAGGCGACATCGGCGATCGAGCATAGCGTGAATGTCGTGACAACGCCGTCGAACGCCTCGTCTTCAAACGGCAGTCGTCCTCCGGCATCGAGCTGCAACTGCGCGACGGGAACTTGAGCCCTGGCGATTCGATCCGCGACTCTTCCAGGCAACATGGCTTCACTGTCGATCGCTGTCAGCCGCGTTACGTGCGGCGGATAGTATGGCAGGTTCAGGCCAGTGCCGAAGCCGATTTCCAAAACGTGCCCGTGCAATGGGGCAAGCGCTTCGCCGCGCTGCCGTTGAATCATGGCGTTTCCAAGCGACCAATCAAGAAGGCGCGGGAAGATGTAGCTTGAATAGAGACCCATCAGTTCCAAATACCACAGACTCTAATCCGTGTACCCGCGATCAGACTGAAGCTGTCTTACTTGTGCTGGGAAAGAAGCCACGAAAACAACTCAGGTTCGGCGTAGGCCTTGTCCCACGAGTTGTGCCCAACTCCTTCATATTCGTTGTAGCGCACGTTACCGCCCTTTGCCTTCAAGGCCTCGACCATCTTGCGAGACTCTGTGACGGGCACGACCGGATCGGCTCCGCCGTGGAGGACCCAAACCGGTGTTCTGCCGATCTTCGCGGCCACCGCGCCATACGGATCGGGCGCGTTCTCTGCGGGTCTTGCTGCTTCAGGAAGCGAGAGTCGAGGCGGCGGGCGAACTCCGCCGCAGACCACGGCAACCGCCGCGAATTCTTTGAAGTTATTTGCCGCCATAACCCACGAACCATAGCCACCCATCGAAATCCCGGTAAGATATGTTCTCTTCCCATCACCGCGGAATTCCGTCGCAGCCCGCTCAAGCGCCTTCAACGCCAAGGTCTGCATTTCGGGCTCGGTCCACCAACGACCCTTAGGGCACTGCGGCAGGACGACCACAAAAGGAAAGCTCTCTTGCTGACGTAGAATCGCCGGACCGATGCCGACTCTGGTCTGAGCATTGTTGTCATCGCCTCGCTCGCCCGCGCCGTGAAGAAAGAGAATCACCGGCCACTTCTTTTTCTTCGACCAGCCTTTCGGCGCAAAGACACGATATTGATACTCAATTGCGCCGACCTTGATTGAACGGCTCTGAAACATATCATCATCTTGACGAACGCGACCGGGCCACATCAGCAAGAGTGCTGTGCCCAGGATCGCCATTAACAACGATCTCGCCGTGAACATTAGAGTCTGTCCTCCTCGCACAATAAACCATGCGGCTGGTCGCAATGCAATGGACGGGTAGTGTTTGAATTCGCCTTGAACGACTTTGACCCTGTGAGGATTAACCGCTGATTTGCGCTGACTTTGCTTCGCTGATTTGCGCAGATCAGCGAACCGAAGGCGGCGTGAATCAGCGGTTCCTTACCCGACAAGTACGATCTGAACTATCACCAAACCACTCGAGCCGGCGCTCTAAACGATCACTGGGCGCGCGGTCACGGGGCGAACCTTGAATGATGCAACTCTATCCGCTAGGTTAAAGCCATCCGCTCGCTCAATCAGTTTGGATCAATAGCCAGACGCTTAACGGAGTGACAATGAAGAGACTGCTGATCACCCTCGCCTTACTCGCTTTCGCCGTCGAGCCAATCAGCTTGTTCGCCGACGACGGCATGTGGACCTTCGACAACCCGCCGCGCAAACAATGGAAGGAACGCTACAATTTCGAGCCAACTGATGCGTGGCTCGAACATGTGAGGCTCGCTTCGGTGAGATTGAATGACGGCGGCACCGGCTCGTTTGTCTCCGCCGACGGATTGATGATAACCAATCAGCACGTCGCAAGCGGCCAGCTTCAAAAGGTCTCGAGCAAAGAAAAGGACTACACCAAAGAAGGCTTCTACGCGCGAACGAATGATGAAGAGCTGAAGTGTCCCGACCTCGAATGCAACGTGCTTGTCTCTTATGAAGACGTTACAGCGCGCGTGCAATCAGCCGTCAAGCCGGGCGCTTCCGACAAAGAAGCCAGCGAGCAACGCAAAGCCGTCACCGCCGCGATAGAGAAAGAAGCTACCGCGAAGACCGGTTTGAAGTGCGATGTGATCTCGCTGTACAGCGGCGGCGAGTATTGGCTGTATCGCTTCAAGAAGTACACCGACATTCGATTGGTGTTCGCGGTCGAGGAACAGACGGCGTTCTTCGGCGGCGATTATGACAACTTCACTTATCCGCGCTACGACCTCGACGTAGCTTTCTTCCGCGCCTACGAAGACAGCAAGCCCGCGAAGACTCCTCACTATTTCAAATGGTCAGCGACGGGACCGATCGATGGTGAGTTCGTGATCTTGCCGGGTAATCCGGGCTCAACCGCGCGACTGCTGACGCTCGCGCAGATCCAATATCAACGCGATACCGGCAATCCGCTTCAGAAGCAAGTCTGGACATCGCGTCGCGATGCGCTCGCACGCTACGCCGAACGCGGACCCGAGCAGGCGCGCCAAGCCGGCAGCGCGACACGTTCTCTCAACAATTCACTCAAGCGATTGACCGGCCAGCAAGAAGGCTTGATGAATCCGCGGATGATGGCGAAGAAAGAAGCTGACGAGAAAGCGTTGCGTGACGCTGTAACTCGAAAGGCCGATGTCCAGAAGGCCTACGGCGATGCCTGGGAGCAGATCGGCGCGGCCTATCGCACTCTTCCAACAATGGCGGCCCGGATCGCATTCTCGAATCTGACGCCTTCGCGGTTGGGAACCATCGCGTTGCAGCTTGTGCGCTACGCCGAAGAAATCCAGAAGCCGAATGACAAACGCTACGACGAGTTCCGCGATTCGAAGCTCGAGTCGTTCACCTTTGCGCTGATGTCACCTGCGCCGATTCATCCCGAAA
>JADGNW010000283.1 GCA_017883315.1 Blastocatellia bacterium
CTTGCACGGCTACTGATACGTCGGGGAACACCGCTACTTGCAGCTTCACAATCACCGGTTTCAACTTCTGCCTGCAGGATGACCAGAACCCGGGGAATGTTGTGCTGATCAATGCCTTGAGCGGCGATTACAGGTTCTGTTGTGGCGGCGTTCTAGTAGCCACCGGCAAGGGCACCGTAACCTCCAGAGGTTGCATTGGAAGCATAGACGACACTAAAGGGGCTCGCAGAGTGCATATTCAGTGGGATACTGCCGCCAACGGCGTCGGTGAAGGCACCGCAATTGTTCAAGTAAGTCCGAACAAGACCGTATGTCAAATTACCGATAGAAGGATGATAGACAATACCTGTACGTGTTCGAGCGCGCCGCCTCCAGGCAGCAAGCAAGGTTAAGTTATTAATGAGACTTAGATGTCAATGAGGATGACCAGGCGTGAACTTCTGAAGTCCGCCGCCGGAGCGGGGCTGGTGTCGCTTGCGGCGCCGATGATCAACCGCGGCCGCTACCGAGTGTTCGCTTGGTCGCGAAAGGAATACTCGGCGCGCGCGATTGACCTGGTCAAGCGATCGACCGTCATTGACATGCTTAGCCCCTTCACGCTCAACTTCACCAAACAGGCGAAGTGGTTCGCCAACCCGGAAAGCTTCACATCCGCGGACCTGCAACCCTTCAAAGACTCGGGCATCAATGTTTTTCACATCGCGGTTGGAATGGGAGGGCCCGACGCGTACCTGGAAGTGCTGAAGTATTTCGCGTCCTGGAATGGATTCATCGCCGATCATACCGAGCATCTTATGCGGATCGATAGCGCGTCGGATCTCGAGCGAGTAAAAAGCTCGGGCAAGATCGGCGTGCTCCTGGGCTTGCAAAACTCCGAGCAGTTTCGCACGGCCGCCGACGTAGACTTCTTTCACGGAATCGGTCAGCGCGTATCACAACTGACTTACAACTCGCGAAACATGATCGGCAACGGCTCCACTGAACGTCGCGACGAAGGCATCAGCGATTTTGGCGTCGCGATAATCGAGCGGATGAACAAGGTCGGAATGGCCGTAGACGTATCGCATTGCGGCGACCGCACCACACTGGACGCTCTCGAAATTTCAAAACAGCCTGTGCTGATCACTCATTCGAACTGCCGCGCTCTTGTGCCGGGACATCCGCGCTGCAAGACTGACGAAGCAATTAAGAAAATGGGCGCGGCCGGCAGTGTGATGGGGATAACCGGCGTTCGAATGTTTGTGAAGGCTGACGAGCCGACGACTATCGAGCACGAGCTCGATCACTTCGATCACGTAGCGAAGCTCGTGGGGCCCGAACATCTTGGCGTCGGCAGCGACATCGATTTGTACGGCTACGACGCAATGCCTCCGGAGTTGAACAGACAGTTGCGAGCGGGCTACAAAGGGAGCTATGGGTTTCGAGAGAAGATCGATATCGAAGGCATCGATCATCCTAAGCGAATGTTCGATCTGACCGAGGGGCTGATTCGCCGCAAGTACAGCGACAAGGACATCGAAGGCATCCTGGGCGGGAACTTCAAGCGAGTTCTATCAAAGATCTGGGCGGTATGACTGTCAGGTTATTGACTTCATTTGCGTGAGAACCAGCGATGTCACGTGCGAACCCAGAAAAGAACGACACCGTCCGCACGTTCATCTGCATCGAGATTCCCGACTCAATAAAAGCGCGAATCGATCAGCTTCAAAATACGTTGAAGGCGATTGATGCTCAGGTGAGCTGGACTAAGTCGTCGAACATTCATCTGACGTTGAATTTCCTTGGAGCGGTCGAGGCTGCGCGAATCCCAAGAGTCGCCAAAGCAGTCGAGCGCGCCGCTAGCGGGATCGATCGGTTTGAAACCGAAGTCAACGGCGCAGGCTGTTTCCCTTCCCCAAGGAGCCCGCGGGTTTTGTGGATCGGTTTCTCTGAACTTCCTGAACCGCTCCAACAACTCTACGCAAACCTGGAAGACGAGCTCGCTCGAGAGGGCTTCGATCGCGAGAAGCGAAAGTTCTCACCTCACCTGACGATCGGTCGTTTACGCGGACCGAAGAACGCAGCACACCTTGCAGAAGCGCTGATCGCAAGCGGTTTCAACGCTGAGACGTTCAAAGCAAACGAAGTCATCGTAATGCGCAGCGACCTGAACCGGACCGGTTCGATCTACACCCCGCAAGCCGTCATTAACCTTGCTTGACAGGCGATGATCGCCTGCGAGAGTGGCGGCGGGCAGTGGCGCCCTCGAATTTCGCGCCAGTTTACAAACCGCTTTGGCCCCTGCAATATTATCAACTAAACTGCTTGACGTTAGCCGGGCGAATTCCAAGGGTAAAGATTCAATGGCAAAGGTAGAAATAGTAGCGGTGGTGCTGACTATCAGTGACTCGGCTTCAAGAGGCGAGCGTGAGGACAGATCCGGTCCTGCCGTCGTGGCAGAGCTCGAGAAGCTGGGCTGCCGAATTTCAGCGACCGAGATTCTCCCGGACGATCGCGATTCGATTTCAGACAAGCTGCGTGAGTACGCAGACCGCGGCGATGTGAACTTGATTTTCACCACGGGCGGGACAGGGTTCGCTCCACGAGACAACACGCCCGAAGCTACGCGAGCAGTTATCGAGCGCGAGGCTCCGGGCCTCGCGGAGCTGATGCGATTTCGCAGTCTGGATGAGACTCCGCTTGCGCCGTTGTCGCGCGCGGTGTGCGGCATACGCGGCAGAACATTGATTGTGAACTTGCCGGGAAGCACGCGTGGTGCGGTGCAGAACTTCACTGCGATTCGCAGCTCGCTGCCACACGCGATCGGCTTGTTAACAGAGCAATCCAAGAAATGTGCTTCTTAATTGGTCCGTAGTCCGTAGTCCGTGGTCCGTAGCTCGGAGTCCGTTGTAAGCGACTCACTACGGACTACGGACAACTGACTACGGACTACGGACTACGGACTAATGACTGACAAACTCATTCACGCGACGGCGGCTGACAATCAGATCAGGTGTATGGCTGCGGTAACGACCAACCTTGTCGGCGAAGCTTGCCGGCGCCATCGCACGTTTCCAACAGCATCTGCCGCGCTGGGTCGAGTGCTGACTGGTGGATTGCTTTTGGGAAGCAGTGTGAAGGATCTCGAAAAGCTGACGGTTCATTTCGATTGCGATGGGCCGATTGGCAACATCATCGCGCAAGCAGATCCGTATGGGAACGTGCGCGGCTACGTCTCAAACCCCGAAGCTGACGCCATCGAAATGAACGAGCGAGGCAAGTTCGACGTGCGCGCCGTCGTCGGCGGAGGCAAGCTCTACGTCACTCGCGACGCCGGTTTCGAGATTGGCTTGATGAAGGAACCTTATCGCGGAATGGTGCCGATCGTGTCGGGCGAGATCGGTCAAGACATCGCCTACTATCTTGCGAAATCCGAGCAAGTGAATTCCGCCGTGAGTCTGGGTGTGTTGATGACAGTTGACGGCGTGGAAGACAACGGTTCTGAAAACGGTTGGCGCGAACCGCGCACCGCCGCTTTCTCGCTCGATCAATTGCGAGTCGCCGCCGCGGGTGGTTATATCGTGCAGATGATGCCGAGCGGCGACGAAAACCTCGCGGCTGAACTGGAGCGGAATATTTCTCGCGCGCCGTACGCGACTGACATGGTCCGGTCGGGTCACTCGCCTAGTGAGATGTTGCGCGAGGTTCTCGGTGATCTGGACCTCCTGGTGCTCGAAGAAAAAGAGCCGCGTTTCCATTGCCAGTGTTCTCGCGAGCGCGCGTTGTTGATCATCTCAGCGCTTGGCCGCGAAGAGGTCCAAGACATGATCGAGAAAGATGGCGGCGCGGAGTTGATTTGTCATTTCTGCAACGAAGCTTATCAGTTAAGTGCAGATGAGCTCGGCGAGTTGTTGGTTCAGAATTAACCTCTGATTCGCTCGTGTGGAACGAATCAGGATTGCGGAAGGCCGACGCGCCTGAGCAGATCGGCAAAGCGTGGGTCCGGGCGCAGCGGGTCGAAACCCTGTTCTATTAAAAGGTTCATCAATTGCGGGGAGTGTTCCGCACGGGCTTCTTCAAGTAAAGAGAAAGCTTGATTCCTTTGTCCGAATGCGGCGTAGAGCATTGCCTTGAGAGATGGTGGAACATACCTTTGTTCTGACATCTGATTTAACTCGTCAAGCATCTTTTGCGCCTCAGCCCTGCGACCGGCGCTGGCGTATATCAAGCCAAGGCTGCAGACATAAGTCGGCGTTCGCCCTGCCAATCCGATGGCGGTTTCGTATCCTTTCAAAGCTTCGTCGTACATTCCCATCCGCCAATAAGCATCCGCGAGATTGGCGTGCGCCACTGCATAGGTCGGGTCCAGTTCAATAGCTTTCTTGTATGCGGCGACGGCCTCGTCATAGCGGTGGGCGAAAGCATAGGCCATTCCGACATCCGTAAGAATCGGCAAGGACAGCGGATCGAGTTCTTGCGCATGTTTGACTTCGGCAATCGCTTCATCCGGCTCCTTTTGAATATTCAGGTACAGGGAATAGGCATGGTAGGCCTGCGCATAGCTCGGATTGATTTCGATGGCCCGCTCTTGCTCTTTTCTTGTATTGGTCCAGTCCCAATCCAGACTGTAAGCCGCGGCGAGCGCTTCGTGCGCTTCGGCGATGCCGTCATCAAGCGCTATTGCTTTCAATGCCGCTGCTTTGGTTTTGGCGATGGCCTCGCGAGGTTCAAGCGGGATGTACCACATTCCCATGTTGTAACATTCCGCCAGCCCGGCGTAGGCCAACGCATAGTTCGGGTCTATGGCGACTGCCTGTTGAAAATCGGCAATGGCCTTTTTGAGGTCTTCACCTTTTCTCTTGTTCAAGTGGTAAAGACCTTGCAGGTACGCCTGGTAGGCCTCGACGTTATCCGTGTAGGGTTTTTGCGGCTTCTCGTTACTGCACAGCATGAGCCTGAGGCTTGCGGCGACGCCGCAACTGATTTCGTCCTGAACAACAAAGACATCTCTCAAGGCACGATCATAATTGTTGCTCGCCCAGATCACGCGTCCGTCGGCGACGCTGACAAGCCTGACCGCGACGCGTACGCGATCACCGCTCTTTTCCACACTGCCTTCCAGCACGGCGGCTACGCCGAGTCGCTTGCCGACATCACGCGAAGCAACCTCCCTGTCTTTGAACGTAAAGGCGGAAGCGCGGGAGATAACCTTCAATCCGTTAACCTTCGACAACTCGGTGATCAGGCTCTCCGTCATTCCATCGCTGAAATATTCCTGTAGCGGATCGCCGGTAAGGTTCTTCAGGGGGAGCACGGCGATTGAGCTAATCATCGCGGGGTGACTTTCGGTCGGCCGAGCGCCGTTGCCTCTCAGGAGCAAGGCGAATAGTGCGATCGCGATTGCAGCTAATGCAAGACTCACAACCACCGTTCCAAGAGACAGTTTTGGTCCGGCCGTCCTAACCGTCTGAGCAGGGGCTTGACGAGGCAACGTTGCCTGGTGTGGCAGCGGGTCCGAAACGTACTCTTCTTCGACGATGATCCTTAGGCCTCGAGTCTTTTCAACCTCAAGAGCCGAGGCTTCCTGTTCGACCTGTTCTTCAAACGGCCCGATGTAGCGATAGCCCTCCGCCCAGCGAGTCTCGATGAACCGAGCCGTGTCCAGCTTATCGTCGAGCGCCTTTCGTATCGAACTCACGCACTTGGATAACGCGACGTCGTAAACGTCTCGCCCCTCCCAAAAACGATCAAGCAATTCAGCGCGAGTGGCCAGCCGGTCGCGATGCTCGATCAGGTAGAGCAACACCTGAAAGGGCTTGCCCGTGATGTGTATCGGAGAGTTTTCCCGGATGAGGCGGCAGCGGTTAGGCTCCAGCGTGTAGGGGCCGAGGATGTAGCTCTTTCTAACTTCTACTGCCATAAGCTAATCACTCAGAGTCAATTCTTTTCAGCTTTTCTCAAGAACAATTCAGGACTTTATCTCGACTCATCAAGTAAAGTCGGGGCCGTCTGCAAAGCCCGACATTCGAGACGCCGGATTATATCACCAGTCAGCCGATGTTGAATACCAATGATAAGTAGACGAAGAATCGAGATCATAGCGTTCGAGCGAGAGAGAATTGTACGCAAGCCCGTCCGAATGCCCTGTCCAGTTTGCCAGCAAGACAGCGAACTGGTGACCACGAGGCAAGCCGGCGCAATTGCCCAGGTAAAGTCGCAAAGCATCTATCGCTGGCTCGCCGAGGGCAGGGTTCACGGTGTGAGGACTCCGGGCGGTCAGCATCGCGTCTGTAAAATTTCACTCTTTCAATGACAGTGCCGTCATGGGAACGACGGCTGTTCGACTCGGAGAAGAATCATGCCCAGAAGCCCCAGCCTCCTCGCAAATCGTCCTGCCAGATTGGCCCTCGCCTTCTTTGGAATGGTGAGTCTCATATTCTTATCAGGCTATCCATCTAGCCAGTCGGCTAGCCCGTCGGCAAGCTGGCCAGCAACTTCTGTTCATGCCAGTAATGCCAGCACTTCAACCTCTGCGGACGCGGTTCCCAAAACGCTCGAGCCTCAATGCGCCTATTGCATATTTCCCTCCAGTAAGTCTTTCTCGTCCGATGTTGGCGTAGCCAATGTTTCCGTCATAACTCAAAATGGATGTAGCTGGACTGCCACCACCAACGACAGCTTCATTACAATCACGGATGGCAGCGGGACAGGCAGCGGATTTGTTAGCTACTCGGTTGCTACAAACTCGAGCAACACTCCTCGCACTGGCACGATCACAATTGCAGGGCAAACATACACCGTCACTCAGGAACCCGCCTGCACGCCTCGCCCTGCAAACCTCGTAAGCTGGTGGCCCGCCGAGGGCAATGCCAACGACATCAACGGAGCCAACAACGGCTCGCTGCAAGGCGGCGTGAGCTTTGTCCCCGGCAAAGTCGGCAAAGCATTTCACTTCAATGGCACAGATGGCGCGGTTACTATAAATGACTCGAACAGCATCAAGCCTGCTAACATCACCGTCGAAGCATGGGTCAGGTTCGACACGCTCGACACTCCCGGAGCATCAGCGCCAGGATTGCAGTACATCGTCTTCAAGAAGAACTCTCGTTCGAGCCCCTTCGAGGGTTATTCGTTATACAAGTACAGACTTGGCGCAACCGATCATCTCTATTTCACTATTTCATCCGCAGCCGGCACACAGATCGTCGCGACCTCCACTACGGTTGTAACGACCGGCCAGTTCTACCACGTCGCGGGAACTTATGACGGCAGCTCGGTCAAGCTCTATGTCAATGGAGCGTTGGAGAATCAGCAACCGGCTTCATTCCCGCTGGACTATGACACCAGGCCGCTCTTTTTCGGCACGTCAGGCGAATCGAGCTTCAACGGCAAGCTGAAAGGACTGCTCGACGAAGTTTCCATTTATGATCGCGCGCTTACCGCGCCGGAGATAGCCTCGATTCACGATGCCGACAGCGGAGGGAAGTGCAAAGAACTGGACTTCGCCGACGTTCCTCCTTCAAACCAATTCTATGCAAACATTCGCAGGCTCTCAGCCTTAGGAATCACTGTCGGCTGCGGCGGTGGGAACTACTGCCCGAGCCAGCCCGTCACTCGAGAACAGATGGCCGCGTTTATCATCCGCGCGCTCGGCGATTTCAATCCGCCCGCTCCTGCTCAACAAAGATTTGCAGATGTCCCTCCTTCAAATGTGTTCTATGCGTTCATCGAGCAGATGGCTCAGCTTGGAATAACGGTTGGCTGCGGAGGCGGGAACTACTGCCCTTCCGATCCTGTCACGCGAGAACAGATGGCTGCGTTCATCATCCGCGCGCTCGGCGTTCCTGACCCGCATCCGCCCGCGCAGCAACGATTCACCGACGTGCCGCCTTCGAATCTGTTCTATGCATTCATCGAAGAGATGGCCGTGCGACGAATAACTCTTGGCTGCGCACCAGCCCTTTACTGCCCTTCCGATCCGGTCACTCGCGAGCAGATGGCTGCTTTCTTAACTAGAGCCTTTGATACGCAGATCAACTATCCGCCCGCGGTCTTTGCGGGAACCAATCAGACAATCACCCTTCCAAGCACATCAAGCCTGACCGGTTTCGTCAGCGACGACGGACTGCCTGGTTGCGGATTGCTGACGTTCAGTTGGAGTCAGGTGAGCGGACCGGGCACTGTGATCTTCAACACTCCGAATTCACTGACGACAACCGCCACTTTCAGCGCGCCCGGCACTTATGTATTGAGACTTACTGCGAATGATGGACAACTGACCAGCGTCTCTGATGTGACGGTGACGGTCAATCCTGTCAATCCGAATAATCAGCCGCCACAGGTCAACCCGGGATCAAATCAGACAATTACCCTTCCAAACATCGCAACGCTCAATGGCACTGTCACCGATGATGGACAGCCTGTTGGGAGCACTCTCTCTATTTCCTGGACTCAGGTCAGCGGCCCAGCTACCGTTCTGTTCGGCAACGCAAGCGCGGCATCGAGCACCGCTACATTCAGCACATCCGGCAGCTATCTGCTGAGACTATCGGCAAGCGATTCACAACTGACCAGCAGCGCTGATGTGACGATCACAGTAAACGCCGACTCGACGCCTCCACCACCTGATCCGGGCATGACTGCATCGCCAATTGATCCGACAGTCTCTACGACGATTGGGGCAGCCACGCAGTTTCTCTACACTGGCGCGAATCCCATTCAAACCGGTGTCGCGCCCGGCACGATCAGCATGGTTCGAGCCGCGGTATTGCGCGGCCGAGTGGTTGACCACAATGGCTCGCCGCTCCCTTTGGTGAAGATCTCTGTATTGAATCATCCGGAGCTTGGTCAGACCCTGAGCAGAGCTGACGGCAAGTTTGATCTCGCTGTCAACGGCGGCGGGATGCTCACGGTGAAGTATGAGAAGGTCGGGTTGATGACTCTCGAACGC
>JADGNW010000041.1 GCA_017883315.1 Blastocatellia bacterium
CCGAGGAAGTTCGCGAGCACCTCGGGAGCAATCGACTGATGAACAAACTGCTCGAGCTCGCCGATGCCTTGCCCTTTGAAATAACCGTTCAGCTCGAAGATCACGCGCTCCGGCGAGATCGTCCCGCTCCTGCAATCAAATGCGTAGACACCTTTGAAGCGCCTATGCCGGTGGTAAAGGCTGTCCGCCGCGGCCCGGTCTTGCCTATCCCGCCGAGGCCGTGAAGGATTACCGCGCGCTGGTTTCGCTGGAGCAGCCCGTCGCGAATCTCACGGTACTCTCGCCGTCTCCCGTAGAACCCGAAGCCGAGTTGCGCCAGCGTGCCGAGGTAATAGGCTCGGTCGATCTTCGGCGCGTCCGAGGCCTGGTCGGCAACCGCCTCGATGGCCTTCAAACACTCGCCATTTGCGCACAGCAGGACCGGCGCGAGCGCGTCGCCGTTGATGATCGCATCGTTGTCGTGCAGCAGGGCACGCCGGGTCGCGCTCATCGCTTTCTCGATCGGCTGGCCTTCGATGATCTTCCTGTAGAGCGACTCGGCGAACTTGAGTCCTCCGCCGTCGGAAATTGAAAACTGCATCGCGATGACCGCAGGGACGCCTTTTCCGAGCAAGCCGCGTGCGAGGTCGCGAAAGCCGCCTGTGTGCAGCGTCCGCGCCGTCTGGCATCCAGATAGGACTGCAAGCCTCAACATGCGTTGTGCTTTTTGAAGAGACCCGAGAAACTCGCTGACAGAAACCGGGCGGCTCTGGCCTTCTGAGTCTTCGAGCAAGAGCCCGCCGCCGTTTTCGGGCGGGATGCCGTGGCCGGTGTAGTGCAGGATGTGATACCCGGCTTCGAGATCGCTCTCTAAAATGTCTAGCTTCGCTTCGTCTTCGAAGTCGACGCGCAGTCGCCCTTGCCCCGCTGGAGTGTTCACCGCTTCGAGCAGTATCTCTTGCTCGCGTTCCATCGCCAGGCGCTCGTTGTCGCCGAGGTCGAGCGGGCTCGAAACCAATGCGAACATTCGCAGCGGCAGCTCAACCGACGGAAGATTGTCTTGCGGCGCGAGGTCGAGCGGGAGGCGCGTGAGTCCCGTCTTTCCGCCCGCTGCAATGAACTCTTCGCCGTCGTATAGCGTCTCCCAAGGCAACGCTTCAAGCCCTCTCGCCTCGGGCGCGATGCGCAGACAGAGCACAAGAAATTCGGACGCAGCTTTGTGCTCTTTCCACACACGCTCGATGTCTTCGTTGAACAGTTTCTTATAGAGGGAGCGACCAAACTGCTCCAGCCGATTGACGCGGGCCGCAGCATCTTTGAAGTCGGGCTCGAGATCCTTCAGTGTGAACTCGGTTAGAAACGAAAGCGGATAATCAAAAGCCGCCCGCGCGAGAGGCTGAGAGCTGCCGCGCGCGAACATGTCGAGACTGTAATGGTCGGGAGATGCGAGGCGGACATGAAAGTCGAGAACCGTGAGCATGGCTATTTGTGTCGAACTTGCGCCCGGCGGGTGAACGGAGAGGAGTCGCTTGCACCGAGCGTAATCTTGACCGCGAATTTGATTGTGACCTGAGTTAAGGACTCTTGTCGAGATGTTCTGTTCTGCAAAACTACTTTCCGATGCAGAACGTCGAGAATATCTGACCGAGGATATCCTCGGTGAGAGTCTCGCCGGTGATCTCGCCAAGCGCCGAAAGCGCGCGGCGAAGCTTCAACAAAACTATCTCTTCAAGCTCGCCGCTTCGCATCCTCTCGCTCGCATCGCGAAGCTGCTCGATTGCGTTTCGCACCGCGGCATGCTGGCGAGCGTCGGTGAGCATTATGTCATCGCGCTCCGTGGCCGCGTCACCCGACAGCCGCTCGAAGATCTTTCCAGTCAGCAAGTCGAATCCGTCGCCGGTCAATGCCGATATGCTTATTACCTCACCGTCGACGGCCGGTATCGAGGCGGCGTCAAACCTGGCCGGCAGATCGGTTTTGTTCAACGCGATGATTCGACGTTCCTGCGAAACATGATTCAGCAGCCTGATGTCGTCGCCGGTCAACGGCTCTGAAGCGTCCAGCACGAGCAGCGAAATGTCGGCGTCGGCTATCGCTGTCCGGCTTCGAGAGATGCCGATGCTCTCGACAAGGTCAGTGGTCTCGCGAATTCCTGCGGTGTCGATCAAGCGAACCGGAACGCCCGAGATTGAGGTGCTCTCATATAGAGCGTCTCTTGTAGTTCCAGGCAACTCGGTCACTATTGCCCGGTCTGTGCCGATCAGCCGGTTGAACACCGAGGACTTGCCGACGTTGGGACGCCCGACGATTGCGAGATCAAATCCTTCTTTCAAGTAGCGCCCGAACGAGAAGCTATCAGCAATCGCGCTCAGAGCGTCGATCACAAGTTGAAGTTTCGTTAGAAGCAGCGAAGCTGTTTGCGGTGAAATATCCTCTTCGACAAACTCGACCGAAGACTCAAGGTGAACGATGACTTCGACGAGTGTGTCTTTGAGCGGCGTCAGCCGGATCGACAATTCGCCTTCGAGTTGCCTGGTCGCGACTCGCGCTTGATATTGAGTCTGGGCGTTGATGACATCACGAACGGCTTGGGCTTGCGCGAGGTCAATGCGTTTGTTTAAAAAAGCGCGGAAGGTGAACTCGCCGGGCTCTGCGATTCGCGCTCCTCGATCGATCGCCAGTTGAAGCACGCGCGCGAGGATGATCGGGCTGCCGTGGCAACTTATCTCTACAACGTCTTCGCCGGTGTAAGAGTGCGGCGATTTGAAGAAGGTAAGAATAACCTCATCGACGATCTCGCTTGTAGCCGGGTCGATGACGCGCCCAAGATGCGCGCGGCTCGGCTGGTCAAGCTGCGCTTGTGATTTAGCGTGAAAGATCGACGTTGCTGTTTCGAGCGACGCCGGTCCACTCAATCGCACGACTCCGATGCCGCCTCGTCCAGGCGCAGTCGAAATTGCCGCGATAGTGTCGTCGCTGAACATTGTTCCGGGTTCAGAGCTTCGGGTTCCGGGTTCGAGTGCCGTCACAACCCTGAACCAGGAACTCGGAACCGGAACCTTATTTTGCGGGCCGAACCGTGACCTTACGGTTCTCGCCGTTGCCCTGGCTCTCGGTGATGACCGAAGAGTCGTTTGCCAGCGCAAGGTGTACGATGCGGCGTTCGTTTGGAGTCATCGGATCGAAAGTAAATGGTATGCGCGAAGTGCGCACCTTCTCAGCGGCCTTCTCCGCCATCAGCCGTAACTCTTTTTCGCGTCGTGCACGGTAGCCGCCCGAGTCAAACACAACTTTTTCCTCTTCGCCCGACGAGCGCGCGAGGATGCGATTGCCGAGATATTCAAGTGCGTCCAGCAGCTCAGCGTTGCGGCCGAGCAGCAGTGCGACGTCATCGCCTCGCACCTGAATCTTAGAGCCGTCATCGCTATCTTCGGTGACGGCTTTCAGATCGAGCCCCGACGATCCCAGAACCCGATTCGTGAAATCGACAACCAGATTCACATGTTCTTGCGACATCGCTTGGTACCTCGAACGCACTTCAACCGTTTCGAACAACTCTGAGAATCCCGTAGACTGTCCAGTCTGCGGTGGATTCGTTTGGCGCAGTGAGGTTCTCCGCAGACTGGACAGTCTACGGTATTTATTACCTCAAAATCCCTCAGCTTCGGCGCCACCTCGGCGGCCTTGTCTTCGCTTGCTGTTCTTATCCTTCGGACCCTTCTGCGGCGGCGGATCGGCGGCGCGCGGACCGCCCTTGTTGCTTCCAGATCCCAGCGCGGCGGCGGCTCCTTGAGCCGTAAGGTCAGCCGTCTTGCGATTGATCCACAACTGAATCAGAACGCCTACCATGTTGCTGACCATCCAGTAGAGCACCAGCCCGCTGGGCGCCGAAAAGAAGAACAGCCACGTCAGCATGATCGGCATCAGCCACGTCATCATAATGCGCTGCATCTTCATCGACGGGTCGGCGGATGCAGGCTGCGGCGTCAGCTTCGTCGAAGCGATCATAGTAACGCACATTACGATCGGCAGAATCTTCAGGGGATCGGATCTCGAGAGGTCGTGAATCCATAACACCCACGGCGCGTGACGCACGTCCAGCGACGAACCCAGGTACAAGTAAACCGCCCAGAAAATCGGCAACTGGAGAATCATCGGCGCGCAGCCGCCAAGCGGGTTCGCTTCCTTCATCAAAGCGAGCTGCTCCTGTTGAAGCTCCTGCAATTCGCGTTCGTGCTTCTTGGGGTTCTCCTTCAGCTTCTTCATTCGTTCCTGCAGCTCTTTCATACGCGGCTGATGCTTCGCCGCCTTTTTCATTTTCTTCGAGCTGTAGAACCTGAGTGGCGAGAGCACCAGGTTGATCATCACGGTCACGCCAACGATCGCCCAGCCGTAATTGCGAAACAATCTCGCGAGCCCGTTCAGTGCGAACGCCAGCGCTGGCACCAGAGGCTTCACCGCGAACGAAAACAGCCCGTAGTCAATCAACGCACCGAGGTTAGCATCCAGGTCACGGCCAACCGCCGTCAGGAGCTGCCGGTCCTTTGGTCCGACGAAGATGTGCGTAGCTGAAGTCGAGCTTACGGAGATGGCGGCGGACGGATAATCAACCGCCGGCTGATCCGGCTCGGGCTTTAGCTGAATGTTCGTCAGCGCAATCTCAGGTATGATCTGGTCGGGAACCGCCAGCATCGCGAAGTAATGATCCGTAACTCCCGCCCATCGGTAGAGGTTTCTGAGAGTGTCCACGCCTTGCGCCACGCCGTGTCCCTTCGAAGTTCCCTTGGGCAGTTGATCCAGCGTCAGGCGCTGCCCGTTGGCTTCGCGGTTTACCACTCGCGCGTAACCGAGCAAGGTCGCGCCTTTGTCGGCTGTGACTTTTATCTGGGTCACGTCGCCCGCGAGCGGCTTATCGAGCTCAATCTGATTTGAAGCCTGATCAACGGAAGTGACGGTCGCGAATGGAGGCGTTATCCGTGCTCCGAGTATTGCCTGACGCTGACCGTCGCGCGTGTACGCTATGACTTGAGGAGGAGTGCTGTAGCTCCCGGTCTGCTTGTCGCTCTGATCTCCGAACCTCGGTCCGAGAACGATCTCGACTGGCTGCTCGGCGCCGTTTGATTTTACGTCCGCGGTGAGATCGAAAACGAAACCGCCGCCATGAAAGGTGAACGACTTGGTCGCGACCACCGTAGGCGAAATATATATGAACTTGATTACTCGTTGGTCATCCGGACCAAGTGTGATTTCATTCTCATTCGCTCCGATGTCTTCGACCTGGAAGTTGACGCCGTTGAGCTGAGCGGCCAGGTCCGGCGACCACGGAGTGCGCAAGCTCAGAGGAGCGCCCAGCCCGTCGGGTATCGGTTGAGGAATGAGCTGAAGCTCCTTGCCGTCAGCGCCTGTTATGGCGCGTTCGACGCCGTCTTCTTTGTACTTACTGAGAATCCAGGAAGTCGCCACCGCGCCACGATTCGTCAGCGTCGCGCGCCAATAATCAGCTTTGATTGTAATTTCGCGCGGCGCGGCCTGAGTAGTTTGTGCCTGCGCCTTGGGTTGACCGGCGGCAGGCGCCAGAGGCTCAACCTTCTTCGCGGCGGGAACCGGAGCTTGCGGCGGATGTTCAGCAGCGCGCTGCGCGGATGTTTCTGGGATTTGGGCAGGCTCTTCGACCGGCGGCGGCCCCAGGTAACGCATGATCAGCGGCCACGACATCAGTATGACCAACGAAAGAGCCAAAGCTGCTATCAGACGATTTCGATCCATCAAGTCACATCAGGCGGAGCCCCGCCCGTCCTTTTTCGAAGCTACTTCACAGGGTCATATCCACCTGAATGAAACGGATGGCAACGCAGCAGCCGCCGCGCTCCCAGGTAGACACCGCGCAGTGCGCCGTACTTCTCGATCGCTTGAATTGCGTACTCAGAACAAGTGGGCGTGAATCTGCACGACGGCGGGAGCAACGGTGAAATGAGTAACCTGTAGCCGCGTATGAAAAAAATAAGAACAACCTTCACTTCTCGACAGCCCTCTGAAGAAATGTAATGAATTCACCTTCAAGATCGCGGTAGTGGGCCTCCACCAAAGGCCGCTTCACGTTAATCACTATATCAACTCCATTGGGTGCTAGCCACTTGTTTTTCCTGAACGCTTCACGAACAAGGCGGCGCGCGCGATTGCGCTGGACTGAGTTTCCGATCTTTCGGGTCGCGGTGATACCGATGCGAGCCCCATTATTCTGTGTCGCAAGTACAAACGCCGTGAAGTATCTGAATTGTACCTTGCGGCCTTGCTCGTACACGCGGCGGAAGAGGCCGCGCTTCAGGATTCTGTCTGTCTTGGGAAACTCTTGGGATACTTCACCCATCGGTGTGATGCGTGATGCGTGAAGCGTGACGATCGTGACTTGTTTTCGTCACGAATCACGAGTCACGGAGCACTTCCTAGTAGTGCGCAGGTGTAAGTCGCGTACGACCTTTGGCGCGCCGTCGTTTGAGTACCAGCCTGCCGCCCTTTGTACTCATGCGCACGCGAAAGCCGTGAGTCTTAGCCCGGCGGCGGTTGTTCGGTTGAAAAGTCCTTTTCATGTCTGCCTGCTCCTCGATAAACCTTTCCGTGGAAAACATTAAACCTATAGAAACGGGAAAAGGTTGTCAAGCTTGGGCGCCGAACTATTTAGATGTGGCTTAGGCGCCTCTCGGGCTCGCGCATAGGCGCTCGAAACGGCGTAATATCAACACTCTGGAAGCTTGCTTGCGTTGACCTACCCTTGCGGGGCATTATTATTGACAGGGTGTGCCGCTGATGTTAACTTGCCCTCGAATCTTCAATCGAGCATGCCCCTCTGCTGAGAACCTATGACAAAGAGAAGCGGTAACAGGTTCGACGACCGCAAGCGTGAAATCCTGGCAACCATTGTAAAGGGTCACATCGCGACTGGTCAGCCGGTTGGCTCGTTCGCGCTCGCTAAGACGTCGCGTGAGAACTTGTCGTCCGCGACGATCCGTAACATCTGCGCGGAGCTTGAAGACGAAGGTTACTTGACGCACCCGCACACGTCAGCGGGGCGTATGCCCACGGACAGGGGCTACAGGTTTTACGTTGACAATTTCGTAAGCTCGAGGAAGCTTTCCAGGTCTGACGCAGCGCTAATAAATGAACGCCTGCTGGATGAGGAGTCGCTGAGCAATCCAGAGCTCTTGATGGAAAGGACCAGCAGTCTGTTGTCGCAGCTATCTGGCAACGTCGGCATCGTGGTGTCACCTTCAAGCGCGAGGGACATACTCCATCACATCGAGTTCGTAAGATTGCCCGACTCGCGCATACTCGTTATCACGGTTTCGAACGCAGGGCGAGTCCAAGATAGGGTGATTCGCCTCGACGCGGAGTTCAGTCAGGACGAGTTGAACTCAACAGCGCGCTATTTGCTTGAGGACTTTCGAGGATTGACGCTGGCAGAGATCCGCGACGAATTGCTGCTGCGGATGAACGAAGAGAAAGCGCTTTACGATCAGTTCCTGCGCAATGCGTTGCTGTTGTGCAGTCAGAGTTTGCAGGAAGGTGACCAGGCGGACGTTTTTATCGAGGGCGCCTCGAACATAATTGCGAAGCCTGATTTCACGGATACCGAGCGCATGCGGGCGCTATTCAAGATGTTCGAGCACAAGAGTCGCATCGTAAAGATACTGAACGAGTGCATCGAGAGCGCGCAGCTCGAGGCCGTCGCTGTGCGCATCGGGAGTGAGAACCGATTTGCTGACTTGCGCGACTGCACTGTGATCGCTTCACCGTGTGTATATCCAGGCGGCGCCTCGGTGGGCAGCATCGGCGTTGTGGGACCGACCAGACTCGAATACGAACGACTCATAGCCGTGGTCGACTACGTCGCAAGGTTGTTCGAGCGTACGCTGGATTCGGCAAAGGCCCTTTGAGGTTTTTGGAGTGATGTGGCCGCCGCGAGATAAGTAAGAACACCAATGCCAGATAAGAAGAAAACGCCACGTGAGATACCTATCAGCTTCGAGGTGGGGAAGAACGTCGAAGCAAAGGCAGAAGAGGAAGCAGATCCCCGACAGCTCGAGCTGGCGGCTGGCGAAGTTAGTCAGTCAGAGGACGCGGCGACGATCGAGGAAACCGAAGAGATCTCCGAGTCCGGCGCGCGTGAGCCGAGCCGAATTAGCAAGCTTCAATCGCAGGTTGATGTGCTGATGGCGGAGAGGGCATCGCTTTACGACAAGTTGCTTAGGCGACAAGCCGAATTTGACAATTACCGGAAGCGCGTCGAGCGCGAGCGAGCCGAACTTTATCAGCACGGAAGGGACGATGTGCTGTTGCAGTTCCTCCCGGTGGTCGACAATTTCGAGCGAGCGCTGTCGAGCCTCGAAGAAAGTGAAGGCGACGCCGAAGCGTTGCTCCGCGGCGTTGAATTGATACACAAGCAGTTCAAGGACGCGCTGTCGAAACTTGGACTCGAGGCGGTCGAAGCGGTCGGCCAGACCTTCGACCCGCACGTTCACGAGGCGGTAACTACCGAAGCGACTGACAAGCATAAAGAGAACACCGTGATCGAAGAGTTTCTGCGTGGATATAAAATAGGCGATCGGTTGCTCCGCCCTGCAAAGGTAAAAGTCGCCGCCAGCCCCGACAAGTAGTTGGTTTAGAGTTCAGGGTTCCGGGTTCCGCGTTGAACTCGGAACCCTGAACCCTGAACCAAATTCCCCGTCAGCCCCTACCGATTAATCAACCCCGCTATCTGTCGGCTTCAATTGGAGTAGGAGGTTGTGCCATGGGCAAAGTTATCGGAATAGATCTCGGAACTACGAACTCGTGCGTTGCGATACTGGAAGGCGGCGTCACACAAATAGTACCGAACAAAGAAGGAGGACGAACCACACCTTCAGTGGTAGCGTTCACGGAGAAGGGCGAACGCTTGATCGGCCAGATTGCCAAGCGACAGGCCATAACGAATTCCGCAAACACAATCTACGCGGCGAAGCGTTTGATGGGCCGCAAGTATGATTCGCCGGAAGTTGAGCGAGCTCGCCAGGTCTGCTCGTACGAAATCACCGAGGCGGCAAACGGAGACTGTCGCGTGCGAGTGCGTGGACGAGATTATTCGCCGCCCGAGATTTCTGCGATCCTGCTTCAGCGGTTGAAGCTGGCCGCCGATGAGTTTCTTGGCGACGAAGTGACAGAGGCGATCATAACTGTTCCGGCCTACTTCGACGACATTCAACGGCAAGCGACGAAGGATGCAGGCAAAATCGCGGGGCTGAAGGTTCAACGCATCATCAACGAGCCTACGGCGGCGGCTCTTGCTTACGGGCTCGGCAAACATGAGAACGAGCGAATTGCCGTCTTCGATCTGGGCGGGGGCACGTTCGACATATCGATAATGGAAATGGCCGACGGCGTCTTTGAAGTGCTGTCGACTTGCGGCGACTCTTTTCTCGGCGGAGAAGACTTCGATCAGCGCATCGTCGACTGGATGATTGATACCTTCGAGCAAGAGACTAAAATCGATCTGCGTCCAGACAGGCTCGCGCTCCAAAGATTGAAAGAAGCAGCCGAGCGCTCGAAGTGTGAGCTCTCGACCGCCACCGAGTCCCAACTTAATCTGCCGTTCATCGCTGCCGATTCGACGGGCCCGAAGCACTTCAACAAGACACTCACTCGGGCGAAGTTTGAAGAGCTTGTCGCGGACCTGGTCTCGCGAACAACCGAGCCCTGTCAAAAGGCACTCGCGGATGCCAAGCTCGCTCCCGAAGAAATCACAAAGGTTTTGCTCGTCGGCGGTCAAACTCGCTCACCTATCATCATCAATCGAGTGCGCGAGATTTTTAAGCGCGAGCCTTCGATCGAAATCAACCCTGACGAAGTCGTCGCGATCGGCGCGGCGATTCAAGTCGGCGTGCTGGCCGGGGATGTGAAGGACTTGATACTTCTCGACGTGATTCCGCTGGCGCTGGGCATCGAAACGCGCGGCGGATTGTTCACCAAGCTTCTCGAGCGCAACTCGACCATCCCGACCAAGAAGAGCCTTGTCTTCACGACCGTTGCCGATAATCAGCAAGTCGTGGAAGTCCACGTGCTGCAGGGTGAGCGCGAGATCGCCGCGGGCAACCGCAGCCTCGCCAAGTTCGAACTTGTAGGTATCCAACCCGCGCCGCGCGGACTCCCGCAAGTCGAAGTCACGTTCGAAGTGGACGCTGATGGAATCGTTTCGGTTTCGGCGCGCGACAAGATGACCGGGCTCGAACAGGCGATGCGCATAACGCCATCTTCAGGTCTGTCGGCGTCCGAGATATACGACCTGATCGAAGAGGCAAATCGAAGCTCCGAGAACGACAAGCGAATGAAGGAGATCATCATCTCTCGCAACCGCCTGGAGGGACTGCTTCAGAACACGGTCCGGTCGTTCAGCGAATTCGGCTGGATGTTGCCGGCCGAGGATCAGGAGTTTGTGCGCAACACGGTTGAACAAGCGCGAGAAACCTTCTCGTCCGAGGATCCGACACAGATGCGTTACACTCTCGAGCTGCTCGAGAAAGCCGCTCGTCTGATTACCGATGCGATGTTCCGCCCGACCGGGCTGGCGTCAGGCGCGACTCACAGCCAGGAGGAAGAGACCGCGCCGGTGTCGGAGGCGTCCTAAAGTTTGCTATAATCCGGTCTCGGTTTTCTGGTTTCTTGTTTCTAGTTTTGCAGGGTCAGAGCTGCTGGAGACTGGAGACGTGAAACCGGAAACAATAAACCAGAAACCAGGAAACGGACTTGAGCAGCAAACGAGACTACTACGAGGTGCTGGCGGTTCGCCGCGACGCGAGCGATCAGGAGCTGAAACAG
>JADGNW010000284.1 GCA_017883315.1 Blastocatellia bacterium
AAGATAGTTTCAGTGTTTGAGAAGAATACCGAGCGCAACCTCGACGTGGTTCAAGGTGTTTATCTGCTGCTCGACGACGAGACGGGTGTCCCGCTGTCACTGATGGAAGGCCGTTTCATCACTGCGATTCGAACGGCCGCGACTTCAGCGGTTGCAACGAAGTTCATGGCTTCCCCGGGAAGAAAACGTCTTGCGGTGTTCGGCGCTGGAGTTCAGGCTCGCTTTCACATCGAGGCTATGCTCCAAGTTGCTGAAGTCGATCACGTCATGATCGCATCGCGCTCGATGGATAAGGCGCGTGCGCTCGCCGATCACGTTCGCGCCGCTCACGAACTCTCTTGCGAAGTTGTGTCCGCCGAGCAAGCAGCAGCAATGGCAAATCTGATTTGCACCTGCACGACTTCAGCCGAGCCATTGTTCAACGGCGCGCTGGTTGGCGAGGGCGCTCACATCAATGCGGTTGGAGCTTTCACTCCTTCAACTCGAGAGCTAGACACCGACACAGTGCGAAGAGCGCGCGTGATCATCGACGATGCTTCTGCAGCGGGTCGGGAAGCAGGTGAGATATTGATACCCATGTCCGACGGCGCGATCGATACAAGCCGCGTTAAAGGAGGGTTGGCGGATGTCGTGAGCGGAAAAATCGCGGGGCGCGAGTCAGCCTCTGAGATAACCGTGTTCAAATCGTGCGGCCTTGCGATCGAGGACCTGGTGACAGCGCGCGTCGCATACTCCCGAGCGACCGCCGCCGGCATCGGCACTCGTGTGGAACTCTAAACCGCTCGTCGGCAATTCAATCCGACGCTCGTGTAGATCAACCTCGCGAAGGACAGGGGCGGCT
This sequence comes from Blastocatellia bacterium, assembly GCA_017883315.1. Taxonomy (GTDB): domain Bacteria; phylum Acidobacteriota; class Blastocatellia; order UBA7656; family UBA7656; genus Onstottus_A. The sequence goes on from JADGNW010000284.1 coordinate 842, forward strand.
ATACCAATTGCAGGTCGGGAAGGGTGGCTTGCCCCCGCCCGATTCGCCCGACAAGGAAAGCAGCGGGGGCAAGCCACCCTTCCCGACCTGTCAATCGTTCCCAAGCGCCCTCTTCTCCAGCCACTCCGTCACGCGCTCGAACACTTGCTGTTTCTCCGGCTCGTTGAATAGCTCGTGATAGAAGCCTGAATAAATCTCCAACTCCTTGTCAGAAGACCCGATGTTTTCAAAGAGTCTCTTGGTGGCATCCGCGCTTGCGAGGCGATCCTCGGTTCCGTGCATCACGAGGATAGGTGTTTTGATCTGAGGCGCCCAACGCGCGACTTCTTCCATTGCTCGCGTGGCTTCGGCGAACCACTTCGTGCTGACCTTGCGGTTGACCAGCGGGTCAGCGGCATAAGCGCGGCCGACCTCAGGATCGCGGCTGAGGTGTGCCGGGTTTATTTCGTTATTGAATCGGAATCGGGGAGCGATCCACGCGCCCACTCGTGCAATCATCAGCTTATGAGCCGGAACAGGCACCGCAATTTCTATGAGCGGCGCGGAGATGACTGCGCCTGCGAGTGCCCCGCTCTTGCGCGCTAGATATCTCAAGGCGATTAGCCCGCCCATGCTGTGCCCGATCAGGAACAGCGGCCGCGATTGATTGCGCGCGCGCACCGCCGCGATGAGTTTATCGAGGTCGTCATCGTACTCATCGAAGCTCTCGACGTGACCCGGTAATCCATCCGACAACCCGTGCCCCCGGTGATCGTAGGCGGTCACCGAATAGTTGTGACTCGTGAGATGATCAGTCAGCGCGCCGTATCTGCCGCTGTGTTCGCCGAAGCCATGCGCGATCAGTACTTCGCCGCGTGCGTTCGCGACTTCGCTCCTTCTGAGATAGAGACGCAACCCGTCAGTCACAGTAACTGTCTCTTCGATGTACGACATTAAGTTACCTCTGTGCAGAGTTTCGCGATGAACGTGGTCCGCCTCGGCCGTTGATGTGATTCTGCGCCCAGAGCCGAAGTCTTGTCTACTTTCGCGAAACGTAGGTAATAGTTCAATCTGCCTTGAGCGGCCTTGACCAGGGGAGAAGGAACCGCTGATTTGCGCCGACGTTGTTTCGCTGATCTGCGCTGATCGGCGCACCGAAGGCAGCGTGAATCAGCGGTTCCTTCTCCCCGGCAAGACGCTGGGTGACCATTTTCGTTCTTGGGCGCAATCCAATTTGTGAGCGGCTGGCGTAAGTCAGGGTTGAGGTCACAGTATCTCAGGGCTTCTTCACGCTACGTTTAGATCACTCTTCAGGAGAAACAAATGAACGGCTTTCTCGGAACGGGCGCTACCTTTCGCGCGGACTTGAATCTGGTAGTTCAAGTCTCAATGGGACTCGCTCTGCTGGTGGGAATGTTGCTCGCAAAACGTAAGCAGTTTCGCGCGCACAAGTATGTTCAGTCATCGGTGATGATACTGAACCTGGTGATGATCCTTCTCATCATGGCCCCTTCGTTTCACAAGCAAGTGCAGCCGCAAGTGCCGGGCGGTCTGAGAGAGGCGTTCTACCTGGTGCCTTACGTGCACGCGGCGTTGGGCACGATAGCTGAGGTGCTGGGCCTCTACATCGTGCTAGTGGCCGCGACCAAAATTCTGCCGTTTCAGCTTCGCTTCAAACGATACAAACCGTGGATGCGGACAGAACTCGCGCTGTGGTGGCTGGTAGTGCTGTTCGGAGTCTCTACCTATTACATTTGGTACATCGGGGCGGGCCCCAAAGCGCCGATGTCGAAGCCGGGCGCGCCCGCTTCATCAACCGTCGCCCCGGAAAAGGTCAGCGTCAAGATCACGAACTTTCAGTTTGAACCAAAGGAGCTAACGATAAAGGCCGGAACAATCGTCGAGTGGACCGACGAACGTGGCCGGCACACGGTTGAAGCGGACGACGGTTCATTTAAGTCCGACACGCTCACGGCGGATGGAAAGTTCGAGCACAAGTTCGACACGCCGGGCGTCTATCCTTACTACTGTAGCTTTCACGGCGAGAAGCACGGGACAGACATGGCCGGAGTAATAACGGTCAAGCCTCGCGATCAGTGAGGTAACCTACGCTCAAGGAGGATAACAATGCGAAGACTCACGATGATTAGTTCGATAGCGATAGTGCTGATGGCGGTGGCCGTTTCGTTTGCGATGCGCCCAACCGTCAAAGGCGGCCGACCTGTCGCGACTACGGCTTCAGTTGCTGAGAAGGCAACGGTCAAGATCAGCAACTTCCAGTTCACGCCCAAGGTGCTGACCATAACGCCCGGCACGACTGTTGAATGGGTGAACGACGGCGGCCGGCATACAGTTGAGGCCGACGATGGCTCGTTCAAATCCGACGTGCTGAAGCAAGGTGACAAGTTCGAGCACAAGTTCGATAAGGCAGGCACGTTCCCTTATCACTGTGAGTTCCACGGCGATAAAGGCGGCAAGGATATGGCCGGCAAGATCATCGTGCGCGCCAGGTAGTGGTGTTTCAAGTCTCAGGTTCGGAGGAGGCGTTCAGAGTACCGACTTTAGTCGGGTAGTGCCTTGTGCTTTCGAACCTTTTATTTTGCAAGGCACTACCCGACTAAAGTCGGTACTCTAAACGCTTCCTCTGAACTTGCTTCCGTGCTCACGTGAATCTCGTGTAAGCTGTCGCCACCGGTGAAGACAACGGCAGAAGTAGTAATAATCGGCGGCGGCTGCATGGGCGTTAGCGCCGCTTATCACCTCAGCCAAATTGGCGTTCGCGACGTGGTGCTTGTCGAGCGCGAGCCGATGCTCGGGATGGGCTCGACCGGGCGCAACGCCGGCGGCGTTCGACATCAGTTCTCAAACGAATCAAACGTCAAACTCTCAATCGAATCCATTGAACTTTTTGAACGGTTTGAGGAAGAAGTCGGCTATGAAATCGACTTTCACCAGGATGGATACCTTTTCTTACTTTCCAACCAGCAGGACGTGAGTGATTTCCGACGCAGCATCGAGATGCAGCGGAGGCTTGGCATCGCAGTCGAAATGCTCACACCCGAACACGCCCGGCAGCTCGCACCTGGGCTTGAACTCGACGGCGTGATCGCCGTGACGTTCTGCGCTCGGGACGGCATTGCCGATCCAAACGGAGTGACGATGGGATTCGCCAAAGCGGCGCAAGCCGCAGGCGTTGAAATCAATCGCGAAGCAGAAGTAACCGGAATCACCACCGAGGCCGGGCGCGTGACGTCAGTCCAAACAACGCGAGGCACAATATCAACTCGAACGGTGGTCAACGCGGCCGGGCCTTACGCGCGCAACATCGGAAAAATGGTTGGACTTGATCTTCCGGTGTTTCCTTACCGTCGCCACATCTTCATAACCGAACCGATCTCGAAGCCGGTCCCGTCTTCTCACATCATGGTTATAGATTTTGAAAGTACGTTCTACTTTCATCGAGAAGGCGCCGGGATTCTGTTTGGCATGTCGGACCCCGATGAGCCTTCGAGTTTCAACACCACAGTGAGCTGGGAGTTTCTCGAAAAGGTCACGCGAGCGGCAGTGAAGCAACTGCCGGCGCTGGCCGACGCAGGTATCGCTCACGCCTGGGCGGGACTCTATGAAATGACTCCCGATGCGATGCCGATTATCGGTCCGGCTCGTGAGGTCGGGGGGTTTTTCATGATAACCGGATTCAGCGGGCACGGCTTTCAACATTCACCGGCAGCGGGGAGGATTCTCGCTGAGATGATCGCGCGAGGCGAGGCTCGAGACTTTGACACGGCGCCGTTCTCGTTCAATCGTTTCTCACACGTCTGCACCGAACGCGAAGCAAACGTGGTGTGATGATCTCGTGACATGTAAGGGCGGTTCTCCGTGGCCGCCCCTCCCGCGCGGTGAAGTCATCCATGGCAGAGAGGGGCGGCCACGGAGAACCGCCCTTACAGGACTATCAATTTCACGGTCATAGGCAACTAGGGTATGGCGAACATTTACGGAGTGCTGCCAGTTCTCGAAGCTCTGCGCGCTGGAGCGCGTCGCATTGATCGAATCGTAATCGCCGAGGGAACTCGCGATGCGAGACTGCGCGACGTGATTGAAGCGGCGCGCGCTGCTCGCGTGCCTATTCGGCGCGAGCCTCGCGTCACGCTCGATCGCCTGACTCATAACGCAAATCATCAAGGGGTTATGGCGGTTACATCTGCGGCGACCTATTCAGAAGCTGATGACCTCCTGAGCCAGATTTCATCTGAAACGATTTTCATTCTGCTTGATGGCGTGGAGGACCCTCACAATCTCGGCGCGATCATTCGAACCGCCGAGTGCGGTGGCGCTAGCGCGGTCATCGTGCCGGAACGACGCGCAGCGCACATCACCGACGCGGTTGCGAAGACTTCAGCAGGCGCGGTCGAGCACCTGCCGGTTGCTCGAGTCACGAACCTCGCTTCATTCATCGAAGAGTTAAAGAAGAACAACGTTTGGGTGATAGGAGTTGAAAGCTCGGCTGAGATGACCTACACGGAATTCAACTACTCTGGTGCGTTAGCACTGGTCTTTGGCGGTGAAGGTCACGGGCTGCATCGGCTGGTGCGTGAACGCTGCGACGCGGTCGTGTCGATACCGATGCAAGGCAAGCTAACATCGCTGAACGTATCGGTGGCTGTAGGTGTCGTCTTGTTTGAAGCTCTCCGGCAGCGCAGCGGAACGAAGCCCAGGTCCTACTAGAGATCGCTGCTCAACCGTTTCCTGCTCGATCCGCAAGATCAAGGCGGCAGCAATTCGTCCAAACTCTTCAGCAGTTCTCTCCCTCGTAGTGCAGGCTGATCCTTGCGCGTGTTATTAAGCGAAAGGATCTTGCCGTCGGGGCCGATCAAAAACGTTGTCGGGTACGAGTGAATCCGCAGGTTGCGAATCGTCCCTATGATGCTTTCGCGTCTGGCCTGCGGCCAGGTGATGCCGTTCTTCTCGAGTTGCGTCTTGATCTGCGAAACGATGTCCGGCGTGTCGGTATTCATCCCGAGTATCTCGAACCCGCGGGCCTGAAAACGCTGGTAGGCCGTTCGCAGGTAAGGCAACTCCTGCCGGCAAGCCGGGCACCACATTCCCCAAAAATCAATCAGCAAATACTTGCCTCGAAACTCCGAAAGCTTGCGCTTCTTGTTGTTGAAATCCGTGAATTCAAACTCCGGCGTCTCCCCACCCATTCGCAACTCGATGCGCTTGTAGTCGGACGCTGAATGGGACTTCATCGTGATCTGATTCTTTTCGAGATCTACTTTCTTGGTCGAGACGTATGCGTTCGCTACGCGAAACACGACCGCTTCGTCTTCGGTTTCGGCGGCTTCAGGTGAGAACGCGTCCATATCAATCTCTCCGTCGCCGTCGCAATCCACGCCGAGCTTCCCGGTTGTTGGGCTGATCTTTTTCGAGCGAGGGTTGTAGCCGTATTGCACTAGCGTCTTCTTGCCCTGAATGTCCACCGCGCCGCGCGCGAAAGCGGTGCGTGATTCGAGGATCAGGCGATCCCCTTCCTTCATCTCGTCCGTGCGAACTCTCTTGAAGTACTGCACAAAGAGCGGGAAGCTCTGGAATAAACCTTCCTTAAGAGGTTCGTTGATCGTCGCTTGCCAGATGTATGGGTTGTTGTCTTCATCGCGCGCGAGAGCGAACCGTTCCTTTTCATCGAACGCGTTGTTCATGTCGACATCGACGAGCAGGTACGGGTCTTCGCCTTCAGTCTCGACGAGCAATGCCAGGATCGCAGACTTGTCGCTCAGCGCGTGGTACAGACGTCCTGCAGTCACGGTCGCGTCACTGTCAGGAGGTTTGGCGATTTTAATTTTGGATAGGTCGCGTATCGGCTTGAAGACAACCTGTTCCTGATCGTCGCGATTGACCACAAGCTGCGGCTCAAACTTCCCGGTGTATTCCTGATCCAACGGTTTTGCGCTCGCGATCAACAGAAGCCCGGCCATAGTTAAGCCGAGGACAGCTAGCATCGTTGGACGCGTGTGGCCGAGGTGTCCGGATGATCGTTGCATAAGCAACCTCCTTTGGGGCTCAAAAGAGATTCCACTAAAAAGCGCGATGGGTAAAGTGACGTTAGTCGCGAGTCACAGTTCAAATCATCGCGTTAAAGACGGATCACGAACTTCTCTCGCGCTCAAATCTTGACCACCAGCTTGCCCTGATTGGTGCCGTCGAACAATTTGTTCACCGCTCGCGGCGTTTGTTCCAGTCCTTCAACGACATCGACTCGGTATTTGATCTTACCTGTCATCAGCCATTGGCCCAGTTGAGTCATCGCTTCCTGGGCGCGATCCATGTAATCCGAAACCAGAAACCCCTGTATGCGCGCGCGTCTTACGATCAACATGAAGAGATTGGAGGGTCCCAAAGGCCGATCAGTCGCGTTGTACTGTGAGATCATGCCGCAAAGCGAAATTCGCGCCCCAAGGTTTATCAGCAACAGCACCGCATCGAGGATCTCTCCGCCGACGTTCTCGAAGTAGACGTCGATGCCTTTTGGACACGCGCCCTTCAAGGCTTCAGCCACGTTCTCTGTTTTGTAATTGATCGCCGCGTCGAATCCGAGTTCTTCGGTCAGCCATCGGCATTTCTCATCGGTGCCTGCGATACCTACCACGCGGCACCCTTTGATTTTCCCTATCTGCCCGACGAGCGAACCGACGGCGCCCGCGGCCCCCGATACAACCAGCGTCTCGCCTTCTTTCGGCGTGGCAACATCAAGCAAGCCGTAATAGGCCGTCAGCCCTATATGACCGAACAATCCCAGGTAAGCCGTCAAAGGGATGCCGGGAATAGCGGGCAGCTTCGCTAGACCGGCTCCGTCGCTAACCGCGTACTCTTGCCAGCCCAGCAAACCTGAGACGAGATCACCCGCCGTGAACTTTGGATTGCGCGACTCTTCAACAACCCCAATGGCGCCGCCGCGCATTACATCACCCAACTTGACTGCGGGCAGGTAGGTGTCCGTCTCATTCGCCCAACCACGATTAGTCGGATCGAGCGAGAGGTACTGGTTGTGAACGAGCATCTCGCCTTCATTCAAAGCCGGCACCGGTTCTTCAGTCCACTTGAAATCGCTGTCCTTGAAAGTGCCCACTGGTCTGGCCGCGAGTCTCCATTGTCGATTCATCTTCTCTGTCATCGTTCTCTCCAATGCGTCCCAATCTTGTTTGTGTGCCGCGCGTCTGGTGAATTAGCGATAGCTAAGCCGTAGTCGCCCACCCACTGAATGCGATGGATGATAACAGAGACTCATCTTCTCTAGCCAACGGGCAGGGCCAACGTGCCAGCCAATCAGACGGACGAGCACGCCAGGCTGGCGCGCCACGTCGGCTTCGCGCACAATGATCGCTCGCCGCGCTGCGCGGCAACTTGTATGAGACCCCACTTCACCGGCTTGTGGCGACATCGAGACTTCGCGAAGCTTTGGGCTGGGCAGACTGTCTCGCTCTTCGGATCGATGCTCACGCTCATCGCGTTTCCGCTGACCGCTCTGCTCACCCTCGATTCGACTCCGCTCGAGCAGGGGTTCCTACAAGCAGTACAAGCGGGCCCGGTGCTTGTCACCGGGCTGTTCGCCGGTGTTTGGGTCGACAGGCTGCGACGCCGGCCGGTAATGATCGTCGCAGACCTGGCGCGCGCCGCGTTACTCCTATCGATCCCGGCGGCGGCCTTCGCAGGCAAGCTCACGATGGGTCAGCTCTACGTCGTGGCCGCCGCAGCCGCTACCTTCACGGCACTCTTTGATGCAGCCTACCCGGCCTATCTACCAACGCTTGTCGGGCGCGAGAACCTCGTCGAAGGAAATGCGAAATTGTCCGCCAGTGCATCGGTCGCCGAGATGGGCGGATTTGCCGCGGCTGGGGCGCTCGTCCAGTTCCTGAGCGGACCCCTGGCGATACTCGTTGACGCCGCGACGTTCGTCGTCTCGGCTCTAACGCTCGGGTGGATACGCACACCGGAGGCGGAGCCCCACCCGCGTGAACGTCGCAAGAGTGCCATTAGTGAAGCGGCTGAAGGGATCAGCGTGGTGTGGCACGACCCGACCTTGCGAGCGCTCGTCGCGTGCTCGACTACCTTCCGGCTGGCGGGCGGAGTTTTCGCTGCGATGTATATGCTTTTCGCAGTGCGCGATCTCGGCCTCTCGCCAGCCGCGGCTGGAGTCATCGCCGGTTGCGGAGGGCTGGGCGCGCTAATCGGCTCGATGCTTGCCGGGCCGGCGCTGCGTCGGCTTGGCGTGAAGGCAACCCTCGTCATAGGGTTCGCGGGTGGCGGCGCATTTCAGTGCCTGGTCCCAGTCGCCCACGGTACAGCCTTCCAAGCAAGCCTCTTCCTGCTCACCGCGCAAGTCGTCGGGGACGGGCTGATGACGATTGCGTTTGTCAACGACACAAGCCTTCGCCAATCGCTCGTACCGGACCGGCTGCTCGGCCGCGTGAGCGCTACTGCAAACGTCCTTGGCGTGGTAGTTATGCCAGTCGGGGCAATCGCAGGCGGCATCATCGGCCAACTCGCAAGTCCGCGCACGGCGCTCGCCGCGGCCGCGTTAACGTTCGCGCTCGCTTCGTTGTGGGTGGTTGCCGCCCCCATCCGCAGCGAGCGTTCAGAGTACCGACTTTAGTCGGGCAGTTTCTCGCGCTTAGTCGGGTACTGCGGACAGGCAGAGAACTACCCGACTAAAGTCGGTACTCTAAACGCTCGCTGATTCTCGTTGCTGGATCGCTTGCAGACAAGCGTGCGGCTGGCGGATCATTGGGCAAGTCTGGGACTCAGATCGAGAAGCAAAAACAGTAAAAGGAGGAAGACTGGGATGTCTGCGAATAAACCGGAGAACGTGCAGCGGATCACTCCTTATTTGTACTACGAAGACGTTGCCGGCGCCCTTGATTGGTTGTCACGGGCCTTCGGCTTCCGCGAGCAGAACCGTATGTCTGGCGCTGACGGGAGCATTGCTCACGGGGCTATGGCGCTTGGCGACGCTGTGATTATGATGGGGCATCCAGGACCCGATTATGAGAACCCCAAGCGGCTTGGCCATGTAACTCAGAGCCTATACGTGGTCGTCGACGACGTGGACAAGCACTACGAACAGGCGAAGGACGCGGGCGCGAAGATCATCGAGGAACCCAAGGACCAGTTCTATGGGGACCGCCGCTATGGGGCCGAGGATCCGGAAGGTCATCACTGGTACTTCGCTCAGCACCTTCGTGAGGTTGCACCTGAAGAATGAAGCCGCCCGCCTGACGTCGAGCGGTTTGCACGCTGAGAGTCACAAGGATGTCCGAACGGTTGAGACTGGAGCAGAAATTATGCGACTGGTTCGCCTTAATCAGGCCACTCGTTGCGCCGGCGTCGTGGTCACGCTCGCAGTTGTATTCTTGCCAGTCGATTCCTGGGTGCGGGCTCAGCAACTTTCAATTCGCCACTATGATGTTTCCGATGGTTTGGCTCACAGTCACGTCGCAGCGATGCATCAGGACTCGAAAGGTTATCTCTGGCTGGCGACCTGGGAAGGTCTGAGCCGGTTTGACGGCTACCGTTTCACCAACTATGGGCCGCGCGATGGTTTGGGCGATCCGATCATTAATGCCATCGCTGAAGACCAGCAAAACCGTCTTTGGGTTGCCACAAACGGAGGTGGCGTTGCTCGCCTGATCGATGCCCCCCAAGGAACGTCCTCCGACCAAGCCGAACCTGGCACGAGTGTGAGGCAGAAGTTTGTTAGTTTCCGAATCGCCGACTCGGCAGCCTCGAATATCGTCAATGGCCTACTGTTTGATTCCCAGAATAATCTCTGGTGCGCAACCGATGGCGGGATTTATCGCGCCGCCACCGGACAAGGCAGCGATCTCAAGTTCGAGGCTATCGCCCCTTATCAAGCAGAGACGCAAATCGCTTTCGCCGACCGTCAAGGGCGTCTCTGGTTCGGAACCCGAAACAAGCTGATCGAAATCGTCCAGGATCAAATCATCGAGTACGGCCCGGACGATGAAGTTGGTCGCTATCCGATCGAGAGGATCATTGAGGATGGCCAGGGTAGGTTAAACGTAGCCAACGAGTGGGAGGTCTATCAATTCATTCCGTCACCGGAGAGCAAGGGTCGCGGACGATGGAGGAAATGGCCGCTGACGCTCAAGCCCGATCAGGGGATCAACACGATTCTGAGCGATTCAGCCGGCGCGCTCTGGATCGGCACGTGGAATGGGCTGGTCAAGTATCACGACGGAAAGCAAACCCTCTACACGAGCGCCCAGGGGTTGAGCGATAGCGGTATCTTGTCCTTAGCTGAAGATCGTGATCGCAATCTGTGGATTGGCACCGAGGGGGGTGGGGTGTGCAAGCTCTCAAGCGAGTTGATCATCAGCTTCACCCGGACCGAGGGACTGCCCAATCAAAATGTCAGAAAGGTGATCGAAGATATGCAGGGGAATATCTTCGCGAGCATACAGAATGGCGGACTCGTCAGGATTGTCGAGGAGAAAGCCGTTCCACTCCGGGGATCGCAGGTGCTCCCTTTCAGCAATTTCAATGAACGCATTATGCAGGATCAACACGGAGATTGGTGGATCGGAACTGACTCCGGTTTGTTCCGTTTTCAAGGGCCTGAGTTGCAATTGCGCCGAGGCCAAAAGTTCACCGCGGCCAATGGAGTCGTTGAGACGTCTATCATGACCGGTCTTTGCCAGGATCCAACCGGAAAGGTATGGGTCAGCCCACAGGGCCAGGGTCTCTGCTATTTCGATCCGACGCGAAAAGGGCGTCTCGTCTGCGAGCACATTCCATCGAGCGCCCTGGCGTCATTTTCTCAAGGGGCCCTGCGGATGATCGGCGACCGCTCGGGGGTGCTCTGGCTTGGCGGGCACTGGTTATTCGGGAGACTGATCGACGGGCGAGTAGTCATGCTTCAGCCGACCGAAGGGCTGCCCGAAACCAATCCGCGCGACTTCTTCTTCGACAGTCGCGGGTGGCTTTGGATCGGACTGCGTTACAAAGGCGTCTCGATGACCAAAGACCCGACCGCTGAGACTCCAACGTTCGTCAACTATTCGACCGCAGACGGACTGGCCAGCGATGCGGTCTGGGTAGTTGCCGAGGACGATTTCGGGCGCATGTATTTTGGCACGGGCAAAGGGCTCGATCAGCTTGACCTGATCACCGGGCGGATTCGTCACTTCAATACCGACGATGGGCTGGCGAGCGATGTCATCAACTATTGTCTCAAGGATAGACACGGTAACATTTGGGTTGCAACAACGTTGGGCCTTTCGAAATTCAACCCGCGCACACAACGCAGAGCGGACCAGCCAGCTCCGATTTATCTCAGTCGAGTGCAGATCGCTGGTGAAGAGCTGCCGCTGCCGGAAACTGGAACGCGTAGTATGCCGGCGCTCGAGTTGTCAGCCTCCCGCAACAACCTGCTCATCGAATATGTCGCGCTGAGTTTTCAGGGGGAGCACAAGCTGCGTTACCAATACATGCTGGAAGGCGTGGATGCAGACTGGTGCGCTCCGACTGAGGCGCGGTCAATCAATTACGCGCATCTCGCGGCGGGTTCGTATCAGTTCCAGGTACGGGCGATCAATCAAGAAGGCATCGTCAGCGATGCGGCGGCGTTCCAGTTCCGCATCCTGCGGCCGATTTGGCAGCGATGGTGGTTTCTCACGTTCGCCGCGGTATTTGTAGGCCTGGTAATTTATGCTGCGCACCGTCTGCGGGTTGCGCGGTTGGTCGAGCTTGAAAGAGTTCGGACGCGCATCGCTACTGACCTGCACGACGACATCGGCGCGAATCTGTCCTTGATTGCGATGCTCAGCGAAGTTGCCCGTGGCAATCTCCAGCGGGATGATCTGCGGATGAAGGAATGGTTCTCAACCATTGCAGCTACTTCACGCGACACCGTGGATGCGATGAGCGATATCGTCTGGGCCGTCAACCCCAAGCGAGACCACCTTCGCGATCTCACTCAGAGAATGCGACGCTTTGCCGAGGACATCTTCGGCGCGCGCGGCGTTGAGCTTGAATTTCGGGTGCCTGAAACAGGCCGCGACTTGAAGGTAGGAGCTGATCTGCGGCGCGAGGTCTTTCTGATTTTCAAAGAGAGCATCAACAACATGATTCGCCACTCCCAATGCACTGTGGCAGAAGTTGAATTGGAAATAGAGCACGGCTGGCTCGTGCTCCAAATGAGCGACAATGGCCGGGGATTCAACGTGGATCGCGCGAGCGAAGGCAACGGCTTAGCCAGCATGCGCCTGCGGGCGAAGAGACTCGGCGGAAGGCTGGAGATGAACTCCACCAATGGGCACGGGACGAGCGTGACCCTCAGAGTGCCGATCGATCATCGCGGAAGGTCTTAGCCATCCCTCGTCGCCTGATTGCTAGGAAAATACCCGGGTGACTCACCACCCGGTTCAAGCTACACTGTCGGGCTGACCAACTCTATCACACAAAGTGGCGATGACTGTCGAAACCAAACCACCAGACGGACCTGGCAACGCCATCAAGGTGGCGATCATCGAGGACCATCACAGGTTCCGCGAGTGCTTGGAATTTCTGCTCAATAGCACGGAGGGCTATCGCTGCGTGGGCAGTTTTCGCTCGATGGAAGAGGCGCTGGAGAAGATCAAATTTGATTTGCCGGATGTGGCATTGGTAGACATCGGGCTGCCGGGCATGTCCGGAGTGGAGGGCGTCAGGGTTTTGAAGGAGCGTTATCCCGCGCTGCTGACGGTGATGAATACGGTCTTTGACGATGACGAACGGATCTTTGAGGCGCTATGCGCCGGCGCCTCAGGTTATCTCTTGAAGAAGACACCACCAACGCGACTGCTCGAGAGCTTGAAGGAAGCCATAGCAGGCGGCGCGCCGATGTCGCCGGAGGTCGCGCGGAGAGTGCTCAGTTTGTTTCGCGAGATTCGCCCGCCTGAACGTGCCGACTATCGACTCACGCCGCACGAGCTACGACTCTTGAAACTGCTTGTTGAAGGCCACAGCTACAAAACGGCAGCCGCGCAATTGAGTGTGAGCGTCAAGACCATCTCTTTCCATCTGCAAAAAATCTACGAGAAGCTGCAAGTCCATTCCAAATCCGAAGCGGTCGCCAAAGCGCTACGCAATCGGCTGGTATAACCCACCGTCAAACACCGCTAGGTATATGCCCGGTGACAAATGACCTCCGATTGGGATATGTCATGGGCGCGCTATCAAACTTCAGGCTCATTGAGCAAGAAGATGGACGGCTCGACGGGACTTAGTCCGTAAAGGGACTTCCTCCGCAAAGAGTCGATTAAACTTCAGGAGGATCTATGCGAAAACTATCCTTAACTTTGTTAGCTTCGTTGGTTCTGTTCGGACTGCTGCTGACTCCGATATCTTCAAGGGCCGGAGGGGAGCCGCATCCCTTAATTCGGCGGGCCGCGTCTGCGTTGCAAGCAGCCAGAAGCGATTTGCAGAATGCCGCGCATGACTATTGCGGCCACCGCGTGGAAGCGCTGGAAGCATGCAACGCCGCGCTCAATCAGTTGCAGCAAGCGCTGGCGTGTGACTCGCGGAAACGCAACTCTGCTGGGGCGGATGAGATCGAGCCGGAGTCGAGCGGGGCCGCCGGCGGCGAACGCCACCCGAATATCTACCGGGCGATAAATGCTTTGGGGGCCGCCGAGGGCGACCTGCAAAACGCCGCGCATGACTACTGCGGCCATCGGGTGGAAGCGCTCGAAGCTACCCGTGCCGCCTTGAATCAGTTAAAGCTGGCGACTCAATGTGATAAGAGATAGCGAGACGTCGCAAACGCTGTTTCTTTCGGCGCGAAGTTGACGAGCTGTGTTTCCCAGGGCAGCACCAACACTGCCCGCTGGAAGTCGACTGGTCTAACGCTCGCTGCCTTTCATTGCGGAAGCGAGGTCGCCTTTGCTCTTCGCGTTCCAGTTCCCGTTTCTCTATGCGAAGTTGGCGTTGCGCCATTCAGTTGTCGCCAGAGAAATAGTCCGAAAGCGAACTAGCTGCGGGCTGACTGGTGTTGGGGGCACGAAGAACATCTATTAAACCGGGAGGCTTGTGTAGATTATGAAGATCGACCAACCGAATCGCAGTGCGCTCGTAGGGACAGTGTTGCTGATCGGCATTTCGATGCTCGCCGCGGCTGGCGCGCAGCCAAAGGCTGGGCGCGCCGACAGTGAACAAAGAAGACCAGTCGAACAAGCCCAGGGATCACGGACGAGACCCAACATCATCTTCGTCTTGACCGATGACCTTGACCGCAACCTCGGAACGCTCGAACAGTTGCCGAAGCTGAAGGACATGCTCGCCAGCCAGGGACTGACCTTCCCGAACATGTTTGTTACCGAGTCGCTGTGCTGCCCGTCACGATCCTCCACGCAGCGCGCTCAGTACGTACACAACCACCAGGTGTTGGGTAACGCGCCACCCAACGGTGGATTCGAGAAGTTCCACGCTCTGAATTTGGATCAATCGACGGTCGGGACGTGGCTCAAGGCGGCCGGCTATCGCACGGGATACATGGGCAAGTACCTGAACGGCTACCCGGACACTGCGGCGCCGACCTACGTGCCGCCCGGTTGGGACGACTGGGACAGCCCTTCGGCAGGTAAACCATACAGTGAGTTTAACTACACGCTCAATGAGAACGGAGCCCTGATCACATACGGGTATCAGCCAGAGGCCTACCTTACCGATGTTCTTTCGAAAAAAGCGACGAGCTTTATTCAGAAAGCGGCCACCGATCGGAAGCCCTTCTTCCTCTTCGTAGCGACTTACGCACCACATCAACCTGCGACCCCGGCGCCTCGCCATGCCGGCGCCTTCCCAGGGGCAAGGGCGCCGCGCCCGCCTTCGTACAACGAGACAGATGTGTCCGACAAGCCGGCTTGGGTGCAATCGCGGCCGCTCCTGAAGCCAGGCCAGCAGATGCAGATGGACAACCTCTATCGCAGACGCCTCCAGTCGATGCTGGCGGTGCAGGACCTCGTCGAGCACTTGCTGGACACGTTGCGAACAACCGGACAACTCCAGAACAGCTACGTCTTCTTCGCCTCGGACAATGGATTCCACCTGGGGGAGCACCGCTTGCTGGCGGGCAAACTGACTGCCTATGAAGAGGACATCCGGGTGCCGCTGTTCGTCCGGGGTCCGGGAGTGCCCGCGGGGCGTGTCCGGGAAGAGTTTGTCGGTAATCTCGACCTCGGACAGACCTTCGCAGCGCTGGCCGGGGCGCAGGTGCCCGACTTCGTCGACGGGAGGTCGCTGATGCCGCTTCTTCACGATGAAGCGAAGCCCGAGCGCTGGCGCGGCGCGTTCCTGGTCGAGCAGGAGGAAACCCATTTCCGCGCTGGGCCGGCCCCTCGCCAGGTACTCGAGCCGCTTGACATGATCGAAACGCAGTTGGCGCAGGCGCGGCAAGGCGTGCCGGCTTATGCGGCGCTGCGAACGCCGACGCACACCTACGTCGTGCTGTCCACCGGGGAGCGCGAGCTGTACGACCTTCGCGTTGACCCGTATGAGCTCGAGAACATAATCACGAAGGCAGATCGGGGGCTGGTGGATCGGTTGGACGCTTGGCTCGCCGCGTATCGGAAGTGCCGCGGCGCCGGCTGCCGGGAGGCCGACGTGGCGCCGCCGCACTAGCCCTGCCGGCGAACTCTCATCACAAAAAGCATATGTAATCAGCACCACTGAAGCCGCGCACGAGCGTACGGGAATCGAGCTGAAACGGAGCGTGAGTAAGAAACTTAAAAGGCTGGACGCAGCTCTACGTTTTTGCTGAGGTGGAATCACGCTGAATACGCCAATAATCGAAGACACCTCCGATCACTAGGAAAACACCCGGTGACTAGTGACAGTGCTCCAAGCTAAAGTGATCTCTGATCAGCTTTCTAACCTGATTTTGAACTAACCTGATTTTGAAGGAAGTAATTAGTTGAGACCCGGCGACACTGGCTAAATTGGGAGCCAGTTCGGCTTCTGTGATCCTCGGGCATCCAGAACACATTGATGAGAGGGAGCTAACAACATGCCGATATCGGAATACATTCTACTAGCGTTGCTGGCGTCAGGCGGAGTTGCTCTACCTGACGGGGCGCCGGCCACAACGCTCGGGGCCGAGGCCATCGTCCAACCCAACGGGGGCGCGCTGCCCTCGACGCGCCAGACGGACGGATACATAAAACAACACCGGATCGGCAAGGTCACGACTGCGTCAAAACACCCCGGCGGTGCGAACCTGGGGGACAACATCAACCATCGAAGACGCCATAGGTCAGGCGGCGCTGATAGACATCCCAAACGCGGCCACAAAGGTGGAAGGAAGGGCAAGAGTAACAGGAAAGGGATTTTTGAGGGGTGAGGTTTCACGGATCGTTCCCACAAACTGATTTCGAGACAGACCGCTTGGTTACTTTGCTCCCAGTTCGTTCTTAATCATCACGCCGCCTTTCATCACAAACGCGACGCGTTGCAACTCGCCAATGTCCGACAGCGGATCGCCGGCAACAGCAATCAGGTCAGCAAACTTTCCCGGATCGATTGTGCCAACGCGATCTTGCCAGCCCAGCAACTGCGCGGCGTCAACCGTTGCGGCGTGGATTGCTTGCTCAGAAGTCATGCCGCTTTTGACCATCCACTCCAATTCTTTCGCGTTCTCGCCATGCAGTCCGGCAACGGCGTCTGAGCCCATCACGATCCACACACCGGCGGCCAAGGCTTTAAGAAAATTCCGCGGCGTCTGGTTGCGCAGATCCACCAGCGCGCGCCAGCGCGAATGATCGAAATCAAACTTATCGCGACGGGCCAAATAGTGATTCGGCAGATAGAGCGTCGGCACCATCGCGGTGTGATGTGCGATCATCAGCTTGATTGCTTCATCGTCGAGATAGGAGCAGTGCTCGACCGAGGCGACACCGGCGCGGACGGCGGCCTTTATCCCTTCGGTCCCATGCGCGTGCGCCGCGACTTTAAGATTGGCTTTGCTGGCTTCTTCAACCACGGCGCGAATCTCTTCTTCAGTGAAAAGAATCGCATTGCCGCCCCCCGCCCCCGCGGTAACGAAGATCTTGATCACGTTGGCGCCCGCGGCGATGTTCTTGCGGACAGCTTGCCGCAACGCGGCGATGCGCGCGCTCATGTGGGTTCCGGCAGCGGCCGATGAGCTGCGAATCAGGGGGACGCCTGAGGCGACAATCCGCGGCCCCGGGCTCGTTCCGCGATTGATTGCATCTCGCAAGGCGAAGTCCACACCGGCGTCTGCTCCCAGATTCCTGACAGTTGTGAATCCAGCCTCCAAGGTCCGGCGCGCATTCTCTGCCGCGTAGATGGCGGTGACCGCCGTGCTCTCGTTCGGCCATGCGTCGCAGTGATAGGTCAGATGAGTGTGAGCATCGATCAATCCGGGCAACACGGTGGCATGGCTCAAGTCGATCACTCGCGCGGCTCTCGGGATCTCCAAATCCGGGCCAACGGCCGTGATACGGTCGCCTCCGATCAGGATGACCGCGTTGCTAATCGCACCTGGACTCTTGCCGTCAATCAGACGGCCACAGCGAATGGCGGTCGTTTGGGTCGAGGCACTGATAGGCGTGCCAGTTTTTGCCTGGCTGCCGGTATCGACCACAAGAGAAAAGATCGAGCCCAGCAAAAAGAGCAGCGCGATTGCAGCTCTTTGATAGTTACTCATAAGCCATTTATCCGACCGCTAGATTGAAACACCGCAGGGCCTATGTTAGCCGGCTTCGATCGGGGCGACCAGATCGGGGTAACAGACCAGATTAATCGGCCACAGGACTGGATAGGCTCGCGAAACACCACGGCGGAACGAATAAGGCCAATACGGGGCACTAAACGTAGCGGCGTCAAACGACCAGTCGTCGGCATCGGAAGCACCGCGGCGTCTCAAGCAGCGGCAACGGCCGTATTAAACCAGACTCCTTCACAGTCAAACAGAACCACAAATAGAAGATGACCTGATACGCTACGCATCAAACAAAAAAACCATGAAGAGGCGCCACGCAGCGTTATGTTTTTGCTGAGCTGGAATCACGCTGAATACGCCAATAATCGAAGACACCTGCGATTACTAGGAAAACACCCGGTGACTAGTGGCAGTGCTCCAAGCTAAAGTGAGCCCTGACCAGCTTTCTAACCTCATTTTGATTTTGAAGGAAGTAATCAGTTGGGGGCGGCGATACTGGCTGTACTGGCAGCCAGTTCGGCCTCTGTGATCCTCGGGCATCCAGAACACATTGGTGAGAGGGAGCTAAAAACATGCCGATATCGGAATACATTCTACTAGCGCTGCTAGCGTCAGGCGGAGTTGCTCTACCTGACGGGTCACCGGCCACGACGCTCGGAGCCGACGCCATCGTTCAGCCAAACGGGGGTGCGTTGTCGAGCGTGTACCTTGGCCAGGATACGCCAAAGAAAGAGTACTCCAAGCGGTCAAAGTACCTCCGGAAGAGAGAGCACCGACGCCGTAGCAAAATCACTCACCATCCAGTCAAACAGCCCCGGACGCCTAAGAAGGACGGCGGATAAAGTAAGGTTTAGTAGTCTGTGGTCGTAAGAACATGATTGCTCCGAGCAGCACGAGCGAGCCGCTACGGCCTTTGTTTGCTGCATGGGTAGCTGAGTTCCTGAAAGGCCCGACCCCCAGAGACAGTCGGGCGACGTGAATGATGTGACCTTGGCTATCGAGCCAAGCACTCAGAGTAAATTGAAAGGAAGGTTAGGAACGATGCCGCTGTCTGAATACTTTCTTCTCGCGATGCTGGCATCAGGTGGGGCTGCTCTACCTGGCGCCGTTCCGAACACTACACTGGATGCCGGCGCCATCGTTCAACCAAACGGAGGGGCGTTGTCGAGCGTGTACCCTGGCGCGGTGGCTCATACTCGACATAAACGGGGCGGGGAGCAAAAGGAACTTCGGAAGCATAGCAAAGTCACTCACCGCCCAAGGAAACAGCCTCAGGTGCCTAAGAAGGACGGCGGGAAAAATAAGATTTAGTAGTCTGCGGTCCTAAAAACATGATTGCTCCAAACAGCACGAGCGAGACGCTACCTCCTTTGTTTGCTGGATGGGTAGCTGAGCTTCTGAAGGGGCCTATCCCCAAAGAGACCCGCGCGACGTGCGATGATTGCGCCATGTGCGCGCATGGGGACGAGCAGCAGGGCCCTCAGACAGATTACTTCGATCCAGTCATCAAGTGCTGTAGCTACGTCCCGGTGCTTCACAATTTTCTGGTGGGACGAATCCTATCCGACGACGACCCAGCCGCCGAGGCTGGACGCAGTTCGGTCGAAAAACGAATTAAGGACGGCGTAGCGGTCACACCGTTAGGGCTCGGACACCCGCCGGTGTTTTCCCTGCTTTATGCGAACAGCAGCACGGCGTTTGGCCGCAGCCGGAACTTGCGTTGCCCACATTACATTGAAGATGGCGGCCGGTGCGGCGTGTGGCGCCACCGCGAATCAACCTGCGCTACATGGTTCTGCAAGCATGTCAGAGGTTCTGTCGGTTACGCTTTCTGGCATCAGTCGCTTCATCAACTATTGATGGCCGCGGAAAACGATTTGGCACGCTGGTCCGTGTTAGAACTCGATCCCGGTGATGACGCCTTAAGGCATCTTCTGGCGGCCGAGAGGTCCCAGTCCGATCCGGTTTCGGGCGACGCAATCGATAACCGAGTTGATCGGGGCAGCTATGCCAAACTTTGGGGCAACTGGCTTGGCCGCGAAAACGAGTTCTTTATCGAATGTGCGCGGCTGGTCAACCCTCTGTCCTGGAACGATGTGCTCGCCATCACGGGACCCGAAGCGCGCGCGTGGGCCCGACTGACCGAAGATGCGTATCGTCGGCTAACCTCGGACGAATTACCTCCCTCACTCAAGGCTGGTTCCATGCAGTTGGTGCGGCTAACGCGAGATATGAGTCGCGTTAGCACCTACAGCACCTTTGACCCGATAGACATTCCCAGCGTCGTGATGGAGTCGTTGCACTACTTCGACGGCCGACCGACTGAAGACGCCATTGCCGCGATCGCTGGTGAGAAAGGTATCCGATTGGATCCTTCGCTTGTGCGCAAGATGGTAGACTTTGCCCTGCTGGTCCCGCCCGTTCAATCAGACCAGAAGAGAGAATCGAGTTCCTAAGCCTTCTAGGCTCCGGAACTTCTTTCGCGCTGAGGGAACTTGGGCTTGGCGCCAGTGGTCTCACCACAGCAAATCGATCGAGACTTCATTGCTTGCGATCAGCGATCCCGCTCGTAATCAGACAGATGTGTGATGGAGGTCGAGATGGGGAGGTTCAAACTTGCGTCGGCAATCATTGCGCTATCAGCTTGTGTCGGACTGTTTCACTCGAGTGCCGCGGACAGGATCCAATCCGTTCGGGTAACTCGGATCGGCCCCAGCGAAAAAGTGTGCCAGCTCACCGGGGATACCGATTGGGAAACAGGGCGTCCCACAGCCGCCAGGACCCTTTCAAATTTTGGGCTTGATGGGTGCGACCTCGGATATCCGGTCGAGCATGAAGGCAAGCTGATCCTCCTCTTTGGAGACAGTTGGCCGCCGCCACACCGTGGCGGGGTGGCCCGCGAGACTCCTCCGGATGACGCAGTGGGGGTAACCGTCCGCAACTCTCCGCCCACCAGGGATGACGGGAAATGCCTGGAACTCGAAGTCCATCACACTGCTCCTCCCGCTAAGAAGTTCGCACCGGCTACGGTGATCGGTCCTACACGCGTAAAGCAGGGCTTCTTCAACGTGCCATCGGGAGGCGTTAGCGTAGCCGGATCGCTCTACACTTTCTTCTGGACGAACCACTGCTCGGACCCGAATCCTCTCAAACCCTCGCCGCACAACCCGCTGGCTCGCCCCGCCGTCAATCCTAATCGAGACTGCCCGGAAACGGATGATCGCAACAGCCTCGGAAGGGCCGTGCTGGCTCGGTCGGGCGATGGGGGCCGAACTTTCAACCACGTCACGCCGATGCCAACCGGTTTCGTCTATGCGACAGCCGTAAACACGAGCCCGATCATCGACCTTCCTGAGGATCAGCGACTCGGTGTGTTCATGTTCGGTGTTCCCCGTTACCGAGCGAGCGTTCCCTATCTGGCCTATGCGCCCGTGGACTCGTTCGCTGATCCAGCGACATGGCAATTCTTTACCGGACTCTCGGAGAACGGGCAGCCGAAATGGGTGAGCCGCGACGTATGGCTTCACCCGCCTGATCCGCTTAATGTTGCCGAGCCGCCGTTCTGGAATCCTCCTGGAGAGCCCGAACTATTCACACCCAGTTTAGAAGCAGGGCGATGTATCGGTGAGATGTCGGTCACCTGGAATCGCCCTTTAGCCATGTGGCTCATGCTATACAACGGTCCAGTGGGAATTCAGGCGCGAGTTGCGCCCGCTCCGTGGGGCCCGTGGTCGGAGCCATGCTTAATTCTCGGCGGGCAAGACGACGTTGCTTGTCGACTCCTCATGACTCAGAACGGTTGTGGAAACCGACGGGATTTCTGGCCCAGCAGGCATAAGAACGGCAAGTTTGTAGCAGGGGGATTCTATGCTCCATTCGTGCTCAATCGTTTCACTACCGCTGCGGGCGGCGCTGGTGATGAGCGGAGGAGCACGATCTATTGGGTTGTGTCGACATGGAACCCTTATGAAGTGAACGTAATGCGTACTACACTGCGAACACAACGCGGCGCCGAGGGACCACCGGACAGATTGAGTCGGCCAAGCAAAAAGCCA
>JADGNW010000285.1 GCA_017883315.1 Blastocatellia bacterium
CGTCTGGTTTGGCACAGGTGGTGCTGCGGTCGCTCGGGTGTTCAGGTCCACGAATGGCGGCGACACCTGGCAAGTCGCCGCGACGCCGATCACCGCCGGCAACGCTTCGTCAGGGATATTCTCGATCGCGTTCAAAGACGCCAGCAACGGAGTGATCGTTGGGGGCGACTACAAGAAAGAGAATGAAATCGGTAACAACGTTGCGACTACGACTGACGGAGGCACTACGTGGACACTCGCGAAGGGTCCCCGGCCTTCGGGATTCAGATCAGCAGTCGCTTATGTTGCCGGAAGCCGCGGACCGATGCTCGTAGCTGTCGGGCCAAACGGTTCAGACTATTCGGTTGATAACGGCGCAAGCTGGTTGAGCTTAGGCAGCACGGGGTTTCATGCCGTTAGCTTCGCCGGAGTCGGTGCGGGTTGGGCCGTAGGAGAGGGTGGGCGTATCGCTACGTACACAGCCGCGCCGTTGGGCGATCGCAAACGTTAGCCGGGCATAAGAGAATCTGGGACAACCAAAGCGGCGGCGAAGACTCGGGTTAATGAGGCTATTATCGGCCGCCGCAGTCCATATGAAGCTAGACGTCACTCGCCTTTGAACTGCGGAGCGCGGCGCTCGCGAAACGCAGTCATCGCTTCCACAAGATCCGCCGATTGCAAGAACGCCGAGTTCCAAACGGCGACGTAGCCCAACCCGTCCGCGACTGATTTGTCCGCGCAGTAGTTCATCACTCGCTTGATCCCTTGCACGACGAGCGGCGGGTTGCCGGCAATCTCCCGGGCGAGTTTGCGAGCGGCTTCGAGTACTGCATCTCTCGTTTCGTACACGTCACTCACCAACCCGATCTGCAAGGCTCGCGACGCGGCAATGTCCTTCCCGGTGAACGCGAGCTCGCGTGTGGCGCCTTCTCCAATGATGCGAGGCAAACGTTGAAGACTGCCAAGGTCGGCGACTATGGCAACCTTCACTTCTCTCAAGCTGAAACGCGCATCGGCCGAGCACAAACGAATATCACACGCCGCGATCAAATCGAGCCCGCCTCCTATGCACCAACCGCTGATCGCCGCGATGACCGGCTTGCGGCAAGCGGCTACGTTGTCGAAAGCCTTCTGCATATCGCCAACGAGATCAAGCAAACGAGTGCGCTCGGCGGCGAGGTTCTCTCCCGCGCCGAAGTGTCTGCCGAGATCGCCCATCATCGCCGCGAGATCGAGCCCATAGCTGAAGTTGTCGCCCTCGCCTCGAACGATTATCGCGCGAGCTTCGGCGTCGCGATCCAACTTGGTGAAAACTTCAGGCATCTCTCGCCAGAAGTCCGGGCCCATCGCGTTGCCTTTGCCGGGCCCGATCAGCACTACTTCTACGACGCCTTCGTTTTTCTCCAGCCGAAGCGATTTGTATTCAGCCATCGTTGCGTTGCCCCCAAGGATGATTGGTAGTGATCAGCTAGGCTGACTTGGGCAGACGTCGAAGTCAAGTTCGATCAGTGGTTGAATGAGCCGCGAAGCTCTGTCGTACGGTTCGAAATGCAGTGACGCTGATAGCGTCTGCTTATCTGACGATGAACTTTGTCGGTGCGACCATCGCTCTTGCCTCGGGATTGTAGTAATCGTAGACGACTGACGGCGCTGTGTGAGCGACCAGGCCGAAGCGCATTCGAAGTTTGAACTGAAATCGCGTTCCACCTGCCTCCGGCCAAAGATACACAATCAACCGATCGGGTAACACATCATACTGATCAACGCCCCAGCCGGCCTCTTTGACGGCTCGATCAAGCGAAGCCCGATCCACATCCGCGCCGGGCGGCAATCCGATCTCGGCCAGCAGCATGCCGTAGCCGCGAAATCCCACGCGCTCGGCCTGAACCGTACAGTTGATCTCATCGCCGATCTTCGCCTCGGTTTTGTCGAAGCTCACCCGAAGCCGCAACGCGCCCGCCGACGCCGAGTCACGCTTCGCGGCGTCAGCTAACTCAGGCCACCGTTCATAGTGTGACTCGACTACCTGTGCGCTGGCTTGCGGTGAACCTGCTGCGCGGCGAATCTGAATGCGATTGCTTCCGGTCGAGAGGAACCGCGAAATGTCAGTCAGGATCGGTTCGCTGAAGCGGCTAGCCGGCGGCATCGGAATCGATGCTGCTCGCTTGTCGTTGATGAAGACCTCGGCCGGCGAATCTGTGTTTGTGCCGTCCGGTTCGCGCTTGCCCAGCACCGTCATCAACGAGTCGAGCACATTCACCGTTGCTTGCGTCGTGTACCATACGCCCTCGCGATCCTTTTGCCGAAGCAAGAAGAGCAAGCCTCGGTTGACTAGCTCGTTGGCTGAGTGAGACGGCGCGCTGCCGGTTCGTGACGACGGAACGCCGGCCTCGTCAAACGAAGCAAGAGCGTGCACCGCCAACGCCGTCGTCTCGATCCGGCCCGCGATTCCCCAGCCGTAGAATGGAGTGTTGGTCTCAAGTTTCCAGTAGCTGGCGTCACCTTGGTCATGTGACAGCGAGCGCAGTTTTTCTATCGCTCGAGCGGCGCCGTCCTTTTCGCCGGCGTTCATGGCAGCCAGCGCATACGATGCGATCAGGTAAGGCTCATCGATTTCTTCTATGCGCTGACGAAGAAGATTTAGCGCGCGTCGGAGCACGACAACGGTGTAAAGCGCTTCGTCGTCGTTCTTTGAGCTTGAAGCCAGCACGCGAGCGATGAACGCTGTGCGTAAAGCTGCGGGCAATCGATCCGCGTCAGTTGTGAAACGCGGAGGCCAACTGCCATCCGCGCGCTGATGCTTGATCAGCCAATCGCGCGCGTGCTTGATTATGTCTTCGTCGACTGCAGCCACGTCGCGCGCGTCGGTGAGAAAGCGCAACGCATAGCCGGTCAGCGCGGGGTCGCCGTCGCCTCTGCCCCAGTACGTGAAACCGCCATCATCATCGCGATAGTTGAGCAATCGCTCGTAAGCTGACTCAACGTAACGCCGAGCCTTTTGAGCGAGCGCAGACGACTGGTCCGCTTTCGATTTGAAATAGCGCAGCAGCAACAGGCTCGGGTAAGCAGACGAGATGGTCTGTTCGGCGCAGCCATACGGCCGCTTCATTATTCCTTCGATGCTTTCGATCACGTGCGCCATCAGGTTGGGATATATCTTTAGCTCGGCTCGCGCGCTGCCCGGTATGGCGGCTTCAGGGACAGTGAGCGTGATCGAACCAGAATCTGAAAACACTTGAGTCGCGGTCTGGGTCAGCTCCTGTCCGAGAGGGTGAACGGTGACGGGCTTCTCTACGGCGTCACTGGCTTCCGACCCTGACGCCGTTACTCGTTGTTTGCCATCATCAACTGAAGCGACCGCTCTAAGATCGAAGACTTCACGCGCCGAATCACCAGCCGCGATCTCTGATCGTTTGCGCGCCGGACCAAGAAGCGTAAACCAGGGTTCGGGCTTGATCTCCAGGTCAACCGACTGAGTCTTGTCGAGATAGTTTCGCAACACGATCGGGAGCGCAATCTGATCGCCCTCGGTCAACACGCGGGGAGGATCGTGCTCGATGAAGAACGGTTGAAACGCGAGGATTTCTTTCTCGGCCGTGCCGATCTCGCCGTCCTCGGTTGACGCGATCACCGACAGCTTCCACGTGGTGATGTTGTCGGCAAGCTTGAAGTTCAGGCGCGCTCGGCCGCTGGCGTCAGTCTCGAGCGAGGGCTGCCATACTAATGTTTCGGGAAAGTATTCGCGCAGCCGAGGCGTTGAGGTCTGCGTGAGTTGTCTCACAGTCGCAAGGGTTGTCTTGTTCGTTGTAACAATGGAGCTGAGGCTCATTGACGACGTTTGAATCTCCGAAGCTCCTGCTGTAACGCATACCGTTTCAGCAACAGCGCCGACCTCGAGCGTCGCGTTCAACTCGGTCACGGTCGAAGAGTTCACCGGCACATCGACAATGACGGTCGACTTGAAGCCCGGCGCATCGATCTGTACCGTGTAGAGCCCGGCGGGCAAGTTTGTGAGAAGAAACCCGCCGTCTTCCGCCGCCTTTCCTTCGAAGCTCTGTCCCGAACGTTTGTTGGTTGCTTTAAGCTTGGCACGCGGAATGAGCGCTCCATGAGCATCGATGACCTTGCCGCTGATCGCGCCGGTTGCTCCAGAGAAACTTGCCGGCGTCGACGGAGGTTCCGGGACCGGATCCTTCGCCGATTGCTCTGCTACTATGCGCGAATAGTTCGCCGCTTCGAAATCATCGGGCGTTCCGTCTTTGCCATCCTCTCCGCTGCTGCGAAGGTAGATGAAGTTGATGCGCTGGGTGACGGGCGTTATCTCGGTTCGCTGCCGGGCTTCGCCCAGATACTGAGCAAAGCTGATCATCCTGACGCGATCGCTGTAGCGCGATTCCGCCCTGAACGTAGCGTAGTAGCGATTGCCCCAAGGATCGCGAAGGTTCTCCCAGTCGATTGACGCGCGGGGCAGCGCTTCTTTGAGTTCCGCTTCCTGCTGAGGAAACCGATTCGTTTCTTTGAAGTAGATGGCGAGCGCCGCTTCTATCTTTGCGCGCGCGCCGGCAAAGTAGTCGACCTTCGAAGTCCACACAGTGAAATCATCGACGCTGGGATTGCCCTTTGCCTCGAAGCGGCGGTCCTTCCCGCCGCTCTTCACTTCTACGGTGAAGTAATTGCCGCTTACGCCAAACTCGAATCTGTAAGGTTTGCCCCAGCGATCTCGCAGCGTGTCGATGTCGATCGCGTCACCGAGAAGCTCGCGCTTGAGCGAACCGCGATCGCGAATAAAGCCGTCAGTGCGGGCGTGATGCCGTCCGACAGCCCGATCGATGACTTCGCCAAGCGGCCGAAAGTATGGCCAGCTCATTTCCGCAACGGTGAAGTCGTCTTGCGTACCCGCTCGCTTGTCAGGGCCGGCGGTCGTCAGCGTGAGAACGTCACGGTCCCGATACACCGAGAATTTCGGGATGTAGGGAAGACCCCACGGGTCGCGCATTTCCGGGAAGTCCAAACCGAAATCGGCAAGCTCCCGAGTCAGCATCGCCGCATTCGACGGGTACCGCTTCCTTCGCGCATAACGCAAGTCAAGCGCGCTCTTCACGGGTTTGAGTTGCGCGGCGAGGATGCTCTCGAACTCGTGCTGCGGTTCGCCGTTAGACGAACCGCTTCTATCGATCCAATATCCGCTACGCGCCAGCAGAATCTCGGCGGCTAGTTGAAGATCCGCTGGAATAGGCTTCGATAGATCAAGTCCCTCCAGACTCTTCAGCGTGACGCCCGCGATGTCCTCTTCGTAACCCCAAAGCCGACGAAACGTTGTCGCGAAATCGTAGTGCCCTCCGAACTCGGCGTCCGTGCGCGCGCGTTCCTCGACCGCCCGATCGATGACAGTCACGCCAAGCGCGCTCTCAGTAGCCCGGCCGCTGCCCGTTTGGACCTGGAACGCGGCCGTCGCTTCCTCACCTGGCCGATACTGAGGCTGGCTCATATTTACGTCCAGCTTCAAATCGTGCCGGCGCGGAAACCGCACCGCGCGAGTTCCCACCGTGAAGTCGCTCGCTTTCGTGTAGCCGTAGGCCGCGATGGCGACCTCATCCACAAACTCTTTCCTGTAGGGCAACGTCAGACGCCCGCGGCCGTTGACCAGCGAGATTGTTTGTGAGTGAACGATCTTCCAGCCCTGCGCGACGTCGATGAACAGAGTTGATGGGCGGCCGGTCGCGGTCACCTGGACCTCTATGGATTGGCCCGGCTTATACAGCGCCTTGTCTGTTTCGACGCGAATCAAGTTGCTGGCGGTGTACGAGACGCCTTCTGATGTGTGTCCCTGCCGCCCGTCACGATCGCGAGCCGCAAAATCGAGTTCGGCGTCCCAGAACCGGTGCACAGCGGCTGACTTATCCTGGGTGTCAGCGATCACAATACCCGCGGCCTGCGCGACACCGTAACGGTTTGTTTTGACGGTTCTGACGCGTCGCGAGCGGCTGATGCGAACGCCCCCTGCTTCGGATGAAAGATCCTGGCTGATCTCAACTGCGCATTCGGCGGGAGTCCCGTCGGCATAAGAGGTCGAGACGAAAAGATTGACCGGTTCGTCGCGAACCTTGTTGCCGTCTTCAATCACGTACACGTGTATCGGCTCCCTGGTCACCCGCAGGTCGAAGCGCCGCTGTTCGGTTCGGTTCGTTGTTAGGTCGGTGATGTAGGCGGCGTATGAGATATCGTTGAATCGCTTGTAATCACTTTCGCTTAATTCATCGTGTTGCTTCTTGAGATCCACTTTAGCGACGAAGCGCCCCGACTGATCAAGCTCGCCTTCGTACTTTTCCTCTTCGCTGATATTCCACTTCTGCTCGCGGTAGTTCCACTCGCGCTCGGTCTCGCGGACTACTCGGACGCGGGCTCTCGTAACCGGCTGGCCGAACAAGTAGTCGCCACGAACCTCGACTTCCGCATCTTGACCGGGAAGATAAAACCCGCGATCGGGCTTGACGCGCACGGCGAAATTCGGCAGTTCGTACCGGCTGATCCGAACCTTGTAGCGAGGCGTGTACACGTCTTCTTCATCGGACTCGTCTCGATCGATCATGATTTGGTAGTCGCCAAGCCGAATGTTGGCCGGGACCGCCCAGTCGTCGCTCGCGATTCCGAAACGCGAGGTCTTGAGCGATGCGCGATGCACGACGGCGTCATCCGGATCGAGGATCCTGAGCGTTAATTCGGCTCCGCCCAGCGCCCGCTTGGACGGGTCAACCGCCAGCGCTCGAACGTGAAGCGTCTGTCCGGGCTGATAGATGTTCTTGTC
>JADGNW010000286.1 GCA_017883315.1 Blastocatellia bacterium
CCTCGCTAAGCCTGAATGAATACTAGACCAGAATAGTGATTTGCGCCCACACGCGAGCACTATTCGCCGATGATTTTTACGAGGACTCGCTTCTTGCGGCGGCCGTCGAACTCGCCGTAAAAGATTTGTTCCCATGGCCCGAAGTCGAGTTTCCCGCCGGTCACTGCGACGACCACTTCACGGCCCATGACCTGCCGCTTCATATGCGCGTCGGCGTTGTCCTCACCAGTTCGATTGTGATGGTAGCCCTCAACTGGTTCGTGCGGCGCGAGCTTCTCTAGCCAAACTTCGTAGTCGTGGTGCAGTCCCTTCTCGTCGTCGTTTATGAAAACCGCTGCGGTGATGTGCATCGCATTCACCAGCACCAGGCCTTCGGCAATTGCGCTCTGGCGCAAACACTCTTCAACCTGCGGCGTGATGTTGATAAACCCCCGCCGAGCCGGTACGTTAAACCAAAGTTCTTTGCGATAACTCTTCATAGTGGGGATATGGTTCGCGATCTCCCTTTCACGCAAGCGCTACCAAGAGACTCAGAACACTTGCCACGCGCGGCGAAGCAGGTCGCGTTTGAGTGTAGCGTAGCTTTGTTCACCGACCAGCGCTCGACCGAGTATCGTGCGGACACCGCGGTGATGACGCGCCAGCATGATCATCGCGTCCGTGAAAATGCGGCCGAAAAAACGTCCGTGATAAAAGTGTGGGAGCCTGTAGGAGGCATGTTCAAGATCTCGGCCAAACTCTTCGCGCCACCGGCCTTCGTATGAAGCGGCGGCTTCATTGTAGCCATTCCGCGATCCATTGCTCGAAGCGTATGGCGCGTCGCCTCGCATTCCCTTATCGCGTAGCGCATCAGCGAGAAGATCCGCGGACTTGAACGCGTAGTAGATTCCTTCGCCGGTGATCGGGTCCGCGAATCCGGCTGCGTCGCCGACCAATGCCCAACTGTCTCCGCTCGCTCGCAACTCTTTCCAACTCGCAAAGTCCAGTGTAGGAATCTTCGCGCCAAAGAAAGTTACGCGCTCGGCTTCTGGCATATGTCCATTGTAATAGCCACGAACGAAATCGGTGAGAAGCGTACGCAGTTCATCGGAAGTGCGCTCTCCCAATTTTGACGCGACACCAAAGTTCATCACACCGGGGCGCGGGAATGCCCACAGATAACCGGTGAAGTCTCTCGGAAACCGCACGACTACTTCATCCATTGAGGGTCCGCCGCGTTGCGAACCGTTTCCGTTTGAAGCCGGCGATTCATCGGCGCACTCGATGTTGTATCCGAAGGCCAGCGCGAGGTCCTGCTTTGGAAAGATCCCAATGAGTCGACGACGCGCGAAGCTTGCTGCGCCATCAGCTCCGACCAGGAAGTTGGCGCGCCACCGCTCACCCTGGTTCGTTGAAATCAACCAGCCATCGCGCTCGCGCGTAAAGTCCGACACGCCATCTCGAACAAACCGGGCGCCTGCTTCAATCGCCCGATCGAGCACGAGACCGTTCAGCACTTGTCGTGAGTAGACCGCGAACGGTTCATCGAGCGTCAGCGTTACGCGTCGCTCGAGTGGCGAGATCATTGTAATCCGCCGTACGAGTTTTCGCGGGTAGTTCGAGTTCTCCAATAGAAAAGCGAATTCGCGAATGGCACGCGTCGGGACTCCGCCACCGCACGGCTTCTCCCATGCGCCCTTCGGATCGAACAAAACCACATCGCGCCCTTCAGCGGCGAGGCGCGAGGCGAGGTGCGCACCGGCGGGACCTGCCCCGATGATTGCGATATCTGCTTGCCCGGTCTGCATAGAGAGGAGAGTCTAACGGTGAGGCGAAGCGCTATCAAGAAAGGTTCAGAGTTCAGGGTTCAGGGTTCAGAGTTCAGGGTTCAGAGTTCAGGGTTCAGAGTTCAGAGTTCAGGGTTCTGCGTCGTGACAATCAAACCAAGGCTCAACTCTGAACGGGAAAGCTAAAGCTTGAACTCTGAACCCTGAACTCTGAACCCTGAACCCTGAACCCACGACAAGCTAGAGCTTGGACTCTGAACTCCGGCGAATCGCGCGCAGCACTTCGCGGCGGATCAATCCGCTGAAAGGAGCTATCACCGACCAGTACATGCGGAATCGCCAGCGGCTACTAAGATCCAGACAGCGAACCCTTGTCTCTGTCGCGAGCCGGGTCGCGGTCCGACCCTCTTCAACAAGAGAGAAATTCCAAACTGCTTTTGCGTAACCGGACTGATCGAAATCTCTGAAGGCATCAGCATCGTTCATTCGACACCTGCCGCCGGCGGGCGTCCAGAATCGTCCGATAAGCCCGAGTGCTATCTCGTTTGGACGGTTTTCCCCTAACAAGACAAAGCCGCTTTTCATCAGCGCATCAAGGTTGAGATTCGGTTTCCGGTGTTGGTCGCCCAGCGAAAGTGAGCGCGGCAGCGCGCGCAATTCCAGGAGCAAGCGGACAATGAACGAAGCGCCGAGATCGGCGGTTCGAAGCGCGTCGTAGACTCTGCCGCTCGGCGCGCGAACCGCTGTCTCGTGATACTCGCTCACGTCGTAGACCGGCATAAACTCATCGATCAAGCGATGAGCATCCGGCGGAAGAATGATTCGAGGTTTAATCAAAAGGGCGAGTCCGGAAAAACGATCGACGCTTTCCTGCCGCGCTCAAATCCGTCGAAGTGTAGAAACAACATGCCAATTCCGGCCGCGCCCTGCATGTAGCCGGTCTGCGCGACAAGCAGCTCGGGCTTGACGCGATGTTCGGCTTGCACCCACCTCACCGTGTCTCGGTCGCGGGTCGCCTTCGCGCGCAATTGTTCGATGAGTCGTTTTGAAAAATCCAGATAAGCGCGGTCGCGAGTGATCTGATACAAACTCAAAAAGAATTCCGCAACACCCGCCGAGCCGCAACACTGGCTGACGTTGTTCCAGAAGCCTGGTGTCTGCTTTTCCGGAATCCCGCTCTGTAGGATTCCTCGCGCCGATCTCTTGACCCAGTC
This sequence comes from Blastocatellia bacterium, assembly GCA_017883315.1. Lineage (GTDB taxonomy): Bacteria > Acidobacteriota > Blastocatellia > UBA7656 > UBA7656 > Onstottus_A. The sequence continues at coordinate 2,981 of JADGNW010000286.1, forward strand.
CATCCACTTCCGGTCGCCGGTCACTTGATAGAGGCGATAGAACAGGCGTGCAGAGCCAACCGGTCCGTGACACCAGCCCAGATAGTAGAGGTCTTTGCCATCCGGCTCGTTGTGAAATATCAAACAGACATCGCCTTCAGTCGTCGCGATCGCCTGAAGATATTTTGCGCCTTCAAGCGCCGCATCAAGGAACTCGCGGTTCTTAGTCTCTTGATAGAGGGTCGCAAGAAAATACGCGATCCCCGCGGTGCCATGCGAAAAGTTGGGCATCAATCGCTCGAAGGTCGGATTCATCGCCCACTTCAACCCACTCTTCTCGGGTCGCCCCAACTCAATCAACCTGCGAGCATCTTGAATCGCAAGATCGCGAAGGGAGGGCTCCTTCAACTGGCGCGCCGCGTAAAGCAAGAAGAGCCCGATGCCCGCGCCGCCGGCGATGATATCGGTCGTATCATTCCACTCAATTCCCTTCCCGGCTTTCTTAGCTCGCACCGCTAACACTGCCGCACACTGCCACGCGCCTTGACGATACTTTTCATTCCCAGTGGCCTTGAAGGTTTCCGTAAGGGCGAACCCGATTCCTGCGATGCCTTCGTACAACCCCGACTCTTTCTCTTGAACGAAGATAGTGAGCAGATGGTCGGCTCCGTCGCGTGCTTCCTTCAAGAGGTCTTGATTGCCTGTTGACTTATAGGCTTCGATGAAAAAGAGAACGATGCCAGGATTGCCCGAATACAGGGTCTCGTTTATTGATTTCGCATCGCGAGGGTCGGCGCGCCATACCTTGCCATGATCGGTGTAATCTGCTGTAGCCTGTATCCATCGCGCTGCATCGAGCGCAGTGTCGAGATATGTTGTCTCCGCAGCAAAAAACGTCGGTGCGAGAATGGCCAGCAGCGCCATTAGCGTGATGAGAGTCCTCATTAGCCCTCGCGTCCGGTCCAGTGTCCGCCAAAAAAAGGCAAACGGCGGAGGCGGCTCAAGAATTTCAAATCGCTAACGTTTCCAGCCCGTGCTCTGGCTTGAGCGCCTCCGCCAATGAATGAACGGCCGGGCTCGGCGGCTCTTGCTAACTTTTTTATCGTCCCTCAGCCTTTGTGTTCGCGGAGCCGATCCATGCCGAATACCAAAGGTTCGCAAGCATCTGCGAGCCCGCCGCCAGTCGCTCGGTGACAAACTTCTTCGACTCAGCGTTTCGATTGCTGGCGTCCCACCGCGCGACCTTTTCCATGCGATAAAGCTCGGGGGCGTGATTGCACGAATCGATCAGGTATTTCACGATATCCCCGAATGGATCCTGAAGCCTGGTTGCCGTCTTCACGAGCCCGGTGAAGTCTTCGGGTTTGATATTCGCCTTCACGTATTCGCTCTCGAACCTCCCGTGGAGTGGCTCGCGCGTGAAGAGTTGAGGATTAGAGCTTGTGGTCCAGCCGTTGTAGTGGATCGACGCGTGAAGCGGCTGGGAACCATCGGCTACGTAATGCCCGAGCACGCCGGCATAATAGACGATGTTCAGCTCGATCTGATCGCGCTCGGCTTCGTGCTGCGGCTCGCGCCACATGCGAAACAACACTTCAACTTTTTGAAAGCCCTCGAGTATAGAATAAGGCAAGAAGCCGATGGCTTTAGGGTCTTTGCCCTGCGCGCGCAGCCAGTCCGCATACAGATAGCGATCGTTGGGAAGCGCTTCGAAGTTCTCGGGCTTATCGATGTCGATGAAGTGATCGGGGCTGTTGACCTCGCCGAGCGCCTTGTAAAGTTCCTTACCATCCCGCCAGCGATCCGGCTCCGGACCAAGAAACGACAGCCGCGCGCCGGCTTGGCGAAAGAAGGCAGGCATGTCTTCAGGCAGATGCTCTGCCGCCACGCGATTGATATAGCGATGACCGTCTTCTCCCCAGGCCCCCGCCACAGGCGACAGAATAAGAGCCAGACACACAGCCAGACTAAACGAAGCTCCGACGCGCTTAACGTGGTGCATTGCGATCCTCATAAATTTGAATTGAGAAGCAGGTAAACAATACGCGGGCGAGTGCCGGGGATTCAAGTTGCCTTTCGGTCAGTCTTCGTCGTGCTCGCGGCCGTCGTAGTGCATGACCAGCGCCCCTTCGTCGACTTGAGTTTCGAGATGCACTTCGCGTCCCCAAAGCTTGTAAAGGTGTTCGAGAGTCCGCCGGGCATATTTCATGTCCAGCTCGACTCCCTCGTAACGGTGCATCAGATAGAGCTCGCGATTGCCGTCGTAGTCACCGTCGACAACTTCAATGTAAGGGAACCCGAAGTTGGTCATGTTCGCTACAAGTTGATCGCGCACACGTTCCCATTTCTTTTCGGTTACCGTCCAGTCTTCTTCGTCGACCAGTTGATACACGAACAAATCGAGCTCTTCGCAAAGCTCTTCGGTCAGGTAGTTGCGCAGGAATGAAATATCGTTATCAAGCTCTCGAACCTCGAACATCTTCTCGCGGCCTTCACCGCCACGCCGTCCAAACTTCTCGCGTTCTTCGTCCGTTGGTTTGTCCCAGCGCTTCTCGATGTCTTCGAAGATTTTGTAGCCGAGATAGTATGGATTGAGCTGGCCCTTGTGTGGCGAGACGACTCCGGCGTGAAGCTCGGCGAACTCGAGATGCTCGTTAGTGGGCAGATCCATCTCACGCATGATTCGCGAGTGCCAGATGCTCGCCCAGCCTTCGTTCATTATCTTGGTCTGGAGCTGCGGAATGAAATATTCCATCTCTTCGTGCAGCATCGCCATGATGTCGCGCTGCCACGGCTCAAGCGAAGGCGAGTTCTTCATCAGGAAGTAGACCAGGTCTTTCTCGGGAAGCCCGGCGCGTCGTCTTTGTTTGCCGGCCTGGTCATCGGTTCCTTCGTTCTGTTCATCCCGCTCTTCCTTCGACAGCAGATCGTCGTAGCGGCCTTCGCGCCGGCGTGGTTTCTTATCCTCTTCCTTGTCTGGATTCTCGTGAGGTTTCCTGATGAAGAAATTCGGATCGACGTGTTCCTCGATCGACAGCACCGCGTCGAGAAACTCTTCCACTACCTTTCTGCCGTACTTGAATTCGTATTCGGACATTCGGCGCGCGTGCAGCGCAGCTTCATCGATCATTCTCCGGTTCGTCTTGGAGAAGTACACATTGTTCTTGAAGAAGTCGATGTGACCGAGCACGTGCGCGATCACCAGCTTGTTTTGAGTCGGCGAGTTCGTCTCGAGAAGAAATGCGTACGACGGATTCGAGTTGATCACGACCTCGTAAATCTTTGACAGGCCGAAGTCGTACATCATCTTCATGCGATGATAGGCTTTGCCAAAAGTCCAGTGAGAGTAGCGGCCTGGCAAAGCATAGGAACCGACTTCGTACATCACCGACGCGGGAACGATCTCGAAGCGCACGGGAAACGGATCGAGCCCGAACCGGGTTGTAGCGATCTCCCAGATCTGCTCGACTGCCTGTTCGAGTTCTTGTACTTCGCGGTCAACCATTCGATTTCGCAATCCGATGTATTTTTGCGTCTTTGCGGAACTTGGCGTCTTTGCGCGAAACCGGCCGCTGATGATTCAAAGTCTCGTTTCGCGCAAAGACGCAAAGACCCGCAAAGACGCTAAGCTGTTTCACCACGCTTGCCGAAGAATTCTTTCAATGCTGGATACACTTCCTCTTTGTCATCGATACGCACGCCGACAAAGCGGTCCTGACTCTTCAGCCTGTCTTTGAAGATCGACAGCAACGCGCCCGACGAGCGGCGATAGCTCGAAGCTCCCTCCTCGCCGATCTCGCCGTAGCCAAACAGATTGCAAGTCGCAATCAACTCGTCGGCGAGTTTCACCGCTTCGTCGTTGTCCGAATAGTAGTTGTCGCCATCCGAGAAGTGAAAAGGATAGATGTTCCAATCGTGCGCCGGAAAACGTTCGCCGATGACGTCCAGCGCCAGACGATAAGCAGACGACACGACCGTTCCACCCGACTCACCTTGCGTGAAGAATTGTCCTTCGTTCACTTCTTTCGCTTCTGTGTGATGACTGATGAAAACGATTTTCACGTTGTCGTACTTGGTCTTGAGAAAACGCACCATCCAGAAATAGAACGAGCGCGCGATATATTTCTTGAACTCTCCCATCGAGCCGCTGACGTCCATCATCGCGATGACGACAGCATTCGACTCGTAGGTCACCTGCTCCTCCCAGCTCTTGTAGCGAAGGTCTTCCCGCTTGAAAGGGCCAATGTGCGCATTGCCGGTTTCGCGCGCTTGCCGTTTGATGTTCTCGATCAGACTGCGCCGCTTGTCGAGATTCGACAGAATACCCGCGCGGCGAATCTCTGTAAACTTGGTAGTCTTTGAAGGAACAGCCTGCTTGGCTTTTTCTTCGAGGTAGGGCAGGTGCAGGTCTTCGAAGATCAACTTTGCGATTTCGTCTATGTCTACTTCAGCTTCGTAGTATTCCTGTCCGGGTTGATCACCGGCGCCCTGCCCCGCGCCCGGCCCCTGTCCGGGAAGTCCTTCGTGCCCGATCACGTCGCCGACCTTGGAGTCGCCGTCCCCGGTGCCGACATGCTTCTTCTTGCGGTAGTCGAAACGAAACTTGTATTCATCGAGCGAGCGAATTGGAACTTTGACTACGCGCTTGCCGTCGGAGAGGATGATCGACTCGTTGGACACGATCGACCCGAGGTTCTTCTTGATCGCGTCACGGACTCTCTCCTTGTGGCGATCCTGATCGATCTGACCTTTGCGTTGAAGCGACCAGTCGTTTCGTTGGACTGACATATTAGTGACCTTACTCAAGCAGGTAGATCCGACCCTCCCGGAAGTCCACCATTAACCGACAGCCGACGAAGGCGTTGACGCCGAGGATGAGTTCAATTGGCAGTCCGATTCTGGTGACGTTATGGACGGCTGCCTTGCACGGTGGAAGTTCGATATTTCCAAACCCGACGTTTGGAAGCTCCACGAGGATTAACGACAAGCGACCTCCCGCAAGCGGCAAAATGTCCATGGTGCCGACCTTTTATAAGCCGAGGCGTAGCGATGTGTTTGGCGCGATCAGGCTTACTTCCGCTTCAGTATCAACGAGCGCGCGAAAAACACCTTTCCCTATTCTTACGCTTACGACGGGAGCGCGCTTTGAGTCGAACTCTAGCCAGTTTCTCGACATCAACCTACAAACGCGGGTTGAGATTCGGTATAGACACCTCTGGTCTCGAGCGTCACGAGGCCACGCTCGTCGTAGCTTCTGCCAATATCGACGAGTTCCATAGGATCAACGGCGGTAGCGATCAGCTTGCCTTCGTAGACTTCCCACTGATCTTCGCGGGTCACTTCAATGAGCATCCAAAGGTCCGGATACATAGTCTCCCAGTCGCATATTGGCTTGCTTTCCTCGGCGTTGACAACCCGCAATGTCCGTGTGTGCTCTTCCATAAAGTGTCCTCGCTCGATGAGCGATTTTCAACAGACTCCGGGGTGACTCGCTGTTGCCGCTCACCGCGACAACAGCGTACCTACATAAGTCAGCAACTCGTTAGCGCACACCGTGCAGTAGCCGTTCTGCGCCACCAGCCGATCTATCACTTCGTTGATCCGCCGTAGCTGATCCGCGTCGGGCGTCTTCGTGGAAGTCGTGATCTTCACCACGTCTTTCAAGTCCGAGAATATTTTCTTCTCGATCGCTTCCTTCAGGCGCTCGTGCGATTTGTATTCGAACGGCTTGCCCTTTCGCGCGTGGCTCGAGATCCGAATCAGAATCTCCTGCCGGAAAGTGTTCTTCCCGTTTTCACTGACTCCAATCTGCTCTTCGATCGAGCGCATGAGCTTCTC
>JADGNW010000004.1 GCA_017883315.1 Blastocatellia bacterium
CCAGACGCTGTAAGCAGCTTTCGGGCGGTCGGCCTTTGCTAAAACCTACGCAGCGTAACCGCGCAAGTCATTAGGCTGTCGTACTGCTTTCTCCGACGGTGAGGTTGCTGCTATAGGCGAGGGGCCATTACTTCTTCGATTTCGATCTCTTCGAAGATCACGCCCATCCGAGGGTTGATTCTATTGCTTACCATTCTTCTCTCCCTTTCATTGCTGCGAAACCTCGCTCGTGCTCGGAGCCAAAGCGCGGTTTGTTTCGTCCCCGCATCGTTGAAACTCATTGGCCGATTTTGTTTCGCGACTGGGTGTCAACCATTCGCAGCTTAGTCGCCCAACAGGATGCCGTCACCCAACAGGATGCCGTCACCCAACAGGATGCCGTCACCCAACAGGATGCCGTCTCCTAGCAGGATTCCTTCGCACTTTACATCACCTAACAAAATTCCCTTACACATGGCAATCTCCTTTGTATCTTCCGTTTTTTGTTCGAGCTTTTTTCTGCTCGTTACGCCTGGATGTTGGGCAATGCGCGTACCGTCGCGGAACAAGCGCGCTGGGAGCAGCCCGCGATGTAGATTCAACACTTAATGAATTCTCGTCGGATACGAGCGAGGCCTGCAAGTGTGAAGCAGCTACACACACAGGGCGAGAATCGGCGATAACTATAGTGATTAGCAGTGAGTTATGAAGAGTGTGTAGCAGCTTCACACATGTGAACCTGCTACACATTGAATTCGGGGAATTCGTCTGATCGGAAGCTATCCTCAGAGGTTCGCGAGGTCTATTCGTATCGCAGGGCGATCATCGGATCTACCCGTGTCGCTCTTCTCGCGGGGATGTAGCTGGATAGGAGCGCGATGGCTGCCAGCACAAGCGGAATAATCAAGAATGTCCCCAGGTCTCGGGCGCTTACTCCAAAGAGCAGGCTTTCCATTACTCGGGTCAGGATCAACGCCGCTGCCAAACCCACCGCCACGCCAATCAGAGCCAGAAGCATTCCCTGCCCTACAACCATCTTCAGTATGTCGCTACGCTGCGCGCCCAGAGCCATTCGAATGCCGATTTCATGTTTGCGTTGCACAACCGAATAGTTCATAACGCCGTAGATGCCAACCGCCGCCAGTGTCAGCGCCAGGGCTGCAAAGATTCCAAGCAGCAGCGTGTAGAGGCGCGGCTGCGAAACCGAATCGTTGACGACATCTTGCATTGTCTTAACGTCGTAAACCGGCTGGCTCTTATCGACCGACAGGATTTCGCTGCGCACCGCTCCAGTCAAACGTAAACGATCCGACGAGGTGCGTATAACCAGGGCCATGAAATTGAATGACTTCTGCAAGTAAGGCACGTACATTTCGGCGCCCGACTCTGTGTCCAGACTCGAATGTTTCACGTCAGCTACGACCCCGGTAATTTCGCGGGATACCCCTCCGAGCGACGGTATGGTCAGACGCTTGCCAATCGGGTCTTCGCCTGGCCAGTAGCGACTGGCCATCGTTTCATTGACGATGACTACGGGCGGAGACTTATCCCGGTCCTGCTCGCTGAAATATCGCCCCTTCACCAGAGCGATTCCCATCGCGCGAAAGTAATTGTAGCTTATACTACGGAACGTCGCTCTAGGCACCTCTGAAGGGTTTGCAGGCGGGTGCGCATCGACTATGAAGCGAAGCCTTATTACGCTCGTGGTAGTCAGCGGCAAGCCGGTAACAGCGCCGGCCGTTTGCACGCCGGGCAACACGTTTACTCGGTTGAGCACCTGCTCGAAGAATGCCTGGACTTGATGGTCGTCGGTGTATTTAGACGCGGGCAGGTTGACCATCATCGTCAACGTATTCGCCGGGTTGAACCCGGGGTTTACCCTTTGCAGCGAGTAAAAGCTCTTGAGCATCAGACCGGCGCCAATCAGCAGGAGCACCGTCAACGCCACCTCCGAGACGACGAGAAGACTGCGAACGCGCTGGCGGTTGATGCCTCCGGTCGAGCCGCGCGCTCCTTCTTTTAGAGCCTCGTTCAGATCAGTCTTCGACGCTTGCACCGCCGGCGCGAGCCCGAAGATTATGCCCGTCAGAATTGCGATCAAGAATGTGAAGCCAAGCACACGCCCATCGATCCCGATCTCGCTCAAGCGCGGAATGTTGGCGGGGTTCAAGCCAAGAAGAAGCCTGATCTCACCATAAGCGAGCACCAGGCCAAGCGCGCCGCCTACCAACGAGAGCAACACGCTCTCGGTGAGCAACTGGCGAATCAAGCGAAGCCGCCCGGCCCCGAGTGCCGTTCGTATCGCAATCTCCTTTTGGCGCGCGGCCGCCCGCGCGAGGAGAAGATTTGCAACGTTCGCGCACGCGATGAGCAGAACGAAGCCGACGGCGGCAAGCAATACGACTAGAGCCGACTCGATTTTCCCGATGATGTGTTCGCGCAGCGAAACAACGCTTGTGCCTATTCCCGCGTTGGTGTCTTTGTATTGTTGCTCGAGCCGGCTGGCAATAGTGTCCAGGTCCGCTTGAGCCTGCCTTGGAGTAACGCCGGGCTTGAGACGCGCGATGCCGATCAGAAAGCGGCCTCTGCGATTCGTCAAGCTTGCAGGGCTGACGCTTGAAGGCACGCGAAGTCTGTCGCCGCCGTCCAGCGAGAGCGGAACCCAGACCTGAGGGTTGTCTTCCGGGTTAGGAGATTGAAAGCTCGCGGGAGCAATGCCGGTCACGATGAAGCTCGCGCCGTTTAGAAGAATCGGTTGCCCCACGAGATTCGGATCGGACCCGAACCGCCGCTTCCACAGTCCGTTGCTTATGATCGCAATGCGACTAGCGCCCGGCTGGTCGTCTTCTGGTCGAAACGCAATGCCTTGAGAAAGGTTGGCGCCCAGCACGGCGAAATAATTGGCAGAAACCATCGTGCCCTGAATGTGCTCGGGTTCGTCTCCAGTGCTAAGGTTGAAGTCGTCGTAAGCGAAGCACGCCATCTCGCCAAAGACTGCGTTTTGATTTCGGTAATCGAGGAAGTCCGGGACAGAGAGCGGATCCCGCGAAGTCGTTGCGTTCTTCCCCCAAACCAGAACAAGGCTGTTGGGATTTTCATAAGGCAGCGGACGGAGCAGCACGGCATTCACCACGCTGAAGATCGCGCTGTTCGCTCCAGTGCCGAGAGCAAGCGCTATGATTGCCACGGCGCTGACGCCAGGATTCTTAAGCAGGGTGCGAAACCCGAATCGAAGGTCCTGCAGCAAGCTCTCCATGAAAAATCTCCGGATCAACAATACCACCGGGAGTGTGGAACAAGTGCGGGGCCGCGCTCACAAGCCGCTTACGCTCTCGCCTTTAATCGCGGGCGCTTCGCTTGACCGCGCTGCTCACCTTTTTCTCGACAACCGAACAGCGCAATTTATCTTTCAGTAAACGTAGGCTTGTCAAGCCAGTCGTCAAGCGCCTGGGACGCTCGGTGGAAGCGTCACGTTGCGAGAAGCATCTTGAAGCGTCGCAGCTCAATCGGTCGAACGCAGAGCGCTGCTTCCAAGTGAGAGCATGCTGGTTGCCAGTATGATGGCGCCGCTCGCCGCGAATAACATTGTAAGGTTCTTGTCGGCCATTGCCCCGGCAAGCGCGAAGGACAAAGGTTCGAGCAGTGACATTCCAAACATCATCAATCCCATTACTCGTCCCAACATTCGTTTGTCAGTCTTTGATTGCACCATAGCCAGTATGATTATGTTCGCAAGCCCGCCGCCGAGACCGATGAATGCAAGCGTCGCGCACGCCCATACAAGCTGTGTCGAGAAACCCAACAGGGCCAGCCCGAGGCCAAAGACAAAAGTAACTCCGATCACTACTCTTCCTTGCCGGCGCGCAACCCTTATCGAGCCGGCGACCAGCATTCCTATAAGCATTCCGCCGCCAAAGGAAGACATCATCCATCCAAGCGACGTGGCTCCGTCGCCGTTAAAGCGATGCTTTGCCAGCGCTGCCAGGCCTACGGAAGACGGACCTACAAATGAGAATTCTATGGCGGCTACGAAAAACAGCAGCGCCCGAATCAACGGATGGCGCCAGGCGTAGCGCAGTCCTTCTTTGATGGATCGAAACAAGCCAAGTCGTCTTTCATTTCCCGTGAGCTCTTCGGGGCCTGTAAGATCTTCGGGGCTGATGGGCGGTTGCCTCTTCATCAACCAAATCGAACCTGTCGCAAAAACAAAAGTCGCTGTGTCGATTGCGAAGGCCATCCCCAAACTCTGCGTTGAGATGATTATGCCAGCGGTCGCGGGACCTATCAGCGCCATGAACCGAGCCGTCCCGCGCAGCAGTGCGTTGCCCGCAGCAAGGTACTCAGTCACTACCAGCTTCGGGACGATCGACATGTAGGCAGGGACAAAGAATGCATCAACGAGTCCGAATATTATCGATAGCAGATAAAGGTGCCAAAGCCTCGTGACACCGGTGAGCACAATCGCCGTTATCGCGGCGGTCACAACCGCGCGCACAATGTTCGATACAAGCATCAGCGTTCGCTGTGAAAAGCGATCGCTTAGGGCCCCGCCTAGAAGCTGAAAGATCGCGCGCGCGCCGCCGGCGACCATCAGCACTGAGCCCAGTGCGAGCGCCGAACCGGTCAATTGTAGTGTGAGCCATGGCAACGCCACCAGATAGAACTGGTCCCCAAAGAGCGACACGCCTTGTCCAAACCAGAGCAATCGGAAGTCGCGCACCGTGACTGGCTGCCAGAGCGATAACTGGCGCACGCGCTGGAGGTGAATGGGTCCCAAGTCTGGTTTTCTGTCCTAAGAAAAGATGGAGAAGAGTCAACGATGCAGCGTCAATAGCACAAAGACGCGCCACCATCAATGGAGGCGTTGATGTGCAAAGCTTGCACGTGATTTCGAAGCGGTTCGGCTAGACGCTTTATGATCACGGGTCGCGAGAGTATCTCTTAGTTGCTACTCGCTCATGCCCCCGTGCTGATTTATCAGTCCGCTATGAGCACGCCATCGCCTACAAGCACTCCGTCACCTATGAGCACGCCGTCGCCTACAAGCACTCCGTCACCTATCAACACTCCGTCCGTCAAATTTTTCTTCGTCATGGCAATCTCCTTGTCGATTTATTGTAGTTAGCGTTCCTTTTTTTTAGGTCAAGTACGCTTGGCCACAATACACCTCCGCGTGCGCCACTTGCAAACCGAATCACTCCGGAGCGCGTGCTCGATCGCTTCTTAAACCTGGTAGGGCGGGCGGGAAAAATGGCAACTGTTGCCGACTAGTTGCCGAAGTTGAGGCGGTCCATCTTCAAGTAAAGGCCTTTGCGCGAGAGACCCAATTCCTTGGCTGCGCGCGCGATGTTTCCGGAACAGCGGCGAAGCGCGGCTTGAATCATCCGGCGTTCAAGCTCCTCGACTGCCTCGGCTATCGTCGCCGAGTCCGCGCTCATCAGCATCGGCTCGGTAGGCTTGCCTGGAGTGGTCAATGTCGGCTCGAGTCCACGACTAGCGCGCACAATCTCGGAAGACAGGCTCTCCGGAGTCACGATGGCCCCCGACTCGCTGTAGGTCACAAGCCGGCGCACTTCATTGCACAACTGTCTGACATTCCCGGGCCAGTCGTAGACCACCATCAGGTCAACCGTTTCCTCCGAAAGCCTTATCTCTCTCTTTGTTGACTCTTGTTGATACTGATTCAGGTAGTGATTGATGAGCGCCGGAATCTCCTCACGCCGCTGTCTTAACGGAGGGACGTGAACTCTTATTACGTTAAGCCGGTGAAACAGATCTTCGCGAAATCTTCCTTCGGAGACCGCTCGCTCAAGCTCGGAATTGGTCGCCGCAAGCACTCGCACGTCCACGCGTTGCGGCTGGCTCTCGCCAATGGGGTGAATCTCACCTTCCTGCAAAAAGCGCAGGAGCTTCGGTTGAAGCGTCAGCGGCAAATCGCCGATCTCATCCAGAAACAGAGTGCCGTGCTCGGCCGCGCGGATGATTCCTTCGCTATTTGAAACGGCGCCGGTGAACGCGCCCCTTCGAAAGCCGAACAACTGGCTCTCGATCATATCGTGGGGCGCAGCCGAACAGTTAAAAGGAAGAAAGACGTTACTGCGGCGCGAGCTGCCGGCATGCACCGCTCGCGCGATCAGTTCCTTGCCTGTGCCTGACTCGCCTGTGATGAGCACCGTCACATCCGACGATCGAATCTTGTGAATCTGCTCCAGCACATTGCTCATGGCGCGGCTTGCGCAGATGAACCCGGGAAGCTCAACCTGGGCCAGCAATCGCGCAGGATCGAACACTTGCGTGCGTCGATGTTTGCTCTTCAGCACCTCGGTCTCAAGCCCCTGCTCGACGATATAGAGAAGCGGCTTCAGATTGACGGTGCCTGCAAGGTAGCGCTCGGCCTTTGGATCGATGATGTGCAGCAAATAGACCGACTGCTGATTGTCACTGAGTCTGTAAACGAACTTACGGTCATATTCTTCGAGCGGCAGCGCACGAAGGAAGTCCATTCTCTCGGCCTGCTCGGCTTCACCGAGACCGATACAGGCCGCAACCAGCAGCCGAGAAGAATCTCTCCCGGCGCTATCGTCGCTCGGTACTTCCGCCACAAGCACTCCTCTGCTTGATGATTGCTCCTTCGTTATCGACACGAGCTCATACAATAGAAGATCTCGCGACGCTGATGCCTGCACCAGCCGCTGCGCGATGAACCCATCAACCGCTGATGCGAGTCCGTCCGCGACTGATTGGCGCTGGTCCGAGAGCCTCAGTTCAGCAGGCGAAGCTTCAGTCCTCAATGAGCCCCCGGTCGCAGGCTTCGCTTTGAGAAACTCGACATAAGCCTGGGCGTTTCGCGCATCGATCGCCGCGCCGAGCTGTTTGAAGACTTCCAGCGCCGATTCCACTTCGACTATCGCGCGTTCGACCTCGCCCCGTTTTTCCAGCAACTCAGCCAGCAACAACTGATTGACCGCGCAGTGATATGGATTACGTCTAAGCGTATAGATGGATGTGCTTTGCCCAAGCGACTGAATTGCGGCCGCCAGATGGCCGTCTGCGGACTCGATCTTCGCCGCCATCCGCATCATCAATCCCCATATCAGCAGGTTCGGCGCTTCGCGGAGAAAAGTGCGAACGGTTTCTACAAGTGCCCGCGCCTCCTCGAGACGCCCGTTCTGAATCAGCGCCTCGGCCAGCCATAGCCGGGCCTCGGGAAGATCGTGCTGCTCGCCTCGACGCGTTGCGATATCGACCGCGCGCTCGAGAGGAGCTATGGCCAGCTCGGGCTTCCCTTTCACCAGGTAACTGCGGCCAAGGGTGGTCTGCGTACTCGCTTCTGCCCACTCACCGTTCTTGATCGTCGAAAGGATCTCGAGCGATTTTTCGAGTGCTCGATCTGACTCCTCGAGCTTTCCCTGCAACAGGTAAATCTGCCCGAGCGTGTCGTACGCTCCGCCGTATGCGGTGACGCTCTTGACCTCACCCAGGGTTTCGATCGCCGATCTCGCAAGCTGCTCAGCGCGACCCCACTCACCCAGTCTTATGAGCTGCATCGCGTAGTTGTTCTGGTTGATCGCGAGAAAGAGCGGATTGTCCACACGGCGAAAGTTCTCGATCGACTTCTCGTACGACGCAAGCGCTTTGCTTATTTCGCCGAGGTTGTCGTAGATGATCGCAAGGTACCAGTGAGCGCGTCCCACGAGGTCAGGCTCGTCTCTGCCTCCGATGATCGTCAGCGCCTGCTTTGTTGAATGAAGCGCGTTACGAAAATCACCTTCGCGAGCGTTAATGTATCCGATGTTGATGTACGACTCGGCGAGCTTCACCCAATTGCCTACCTGGCGATAATGCTCTAATGCTGATGTGTAGTGGTCGCGCGCGATGCGAAGCTCGGAGAACACGCTGTAGGCCCGGCCCATGCCAAAGTAGCACTCGCCAATCAGAGCATGGTCATTCGTTTTGCGAGCTATCTGGAGCGCCTGGTTGAAGAATGCAATTGAGCGCGGGATGTCGTTGTTGAAGCAGTAACCCCATCCCAGTCTGATGAGTACCGACATCTGGGATGCTTCGGATAAGCGGGCGAGGTCGGTTGGCTTTTCATATTTGGATACCGCCTCAAGCTGTTCGTGACTCAAACCGCGCTTTTCGAGCGCTATGCTCAACAAGCACCGAATTTCCGCCTCTTCGTCGTTTGATCTTGCGCCCGAGCGCAGGGCAGACCGGAAGCTATTAGCCGCTGCCTCGAACCGGCTCTGTTCGAGTTCGGCTTGACCGGCAGCAACCGCGTCCTCGATCCGATGGCTTGAAACTTCTCTGGTCGCCATCAAATTCCCTCCGAAAAGGGGGCACTGCTGTCGCCTGCTAATTGTCCACTACGGAAACGGAAAGCGTTAGGACATCCATCAATCGAAACTGTTTCCCCTCTGGAGCAACGCGATTCTATTGATTGGCTGGCCGCGAGTCAAGCGGACCCTCGATTCTGAGCGACGCACTCAACACGAGCTTAACGTTGCCAGTCATTTTGGATATGATCAGTGCACCAAAGAACGGACTCGAAAGCATGCTTACACCAAAGCGAATCTATGAAGAGGAGATGCTCGATGCCGGCGAAGGAACGGACAAGGACGTTGCACAAAGCCTTTCGGACCTGCGGCGAATCAATCGGTTCCTGGGCGGACGAAAGGTCATTCTGCGAGCGCTCTCAACTTGTCTTGACGGCGCGAACCTACAGAAGATCTCGCTGCTGGATGTAGGCACTGGCTCCGCGGATATGCCCATGGCGGTGGCCGCTGACTGCCACAGGCGCGGCCTCGAGTCGTTTATCGCAGCCGTCGACCTCAGCGAGCGCCATCTCAGGATTTCTCGCGCGCGATTGGGAGTGAGTTCTGAAGTGCATCTTGTGCGCGCCGACTGTTTGAGGTTGCCCTTCCCTGCGCGCAGCTTTGATTTCGTGACTGCGTCGCTCTTCCTCCATCATTTTCGCGACGATGACGTTGTGCGCTTGCTTGCAGACTTCGGCCGGATAGCGAAGCGAGCGGTCATCGTAAACGATCTTGTCCGAAATCTAGTGCCGTATTACTTCACTCGGATCGCATTTCCGCTTCTAGGGACGAGTTTCTTGACTCAAAACGACGGGCCGGTGTCAGTGCTCAGGGCCTTCACTGCCGAAGAAATGAAGGATCTCGCAAGACGCGCGGGACTAAACAACGTTCGCGTGAAGCGACTGTTTCCTTATCGGTTGTCGCTCGTGGCAGATGTCCGTAGTCCGTAGTCAGTGGTCCGTCGGATTGATATTGCGAACCGGCTGGGAAGTTTTGGAACTTTCCCCCCGCCCGCGCGTGGTTTAGGCTGAAAGCACACTCTACACTTCAGAAGTTCGGAGGAATGAAATGTTCAGACGCCTCTCTTTGATCATCACACTAATCGCTGCGCTCGGAGCCGGCCTTGCTGTTGCCAGCAGCACGATTCAAAAAGACAAAACGAAGAGCAAGGACCAAACCGAAAACTCGGAGAAGCAAAAGGACAAGGCAATGCTGGAAGCCTCTCCCGCGCTGTTCGGGCTCGAGATGGGTGAAGGCGGCTACCTCGGCGTTTACCTCGAGGAAGTCACGTCCGAACGAACGAAAGAACTCGGCCTGCAGGAAGAGCGCGGGGCGATCGTGATGAAGGTAGTCGCGGGCGGCCCGGCTGAGAAGTCAGGCTTGAAAGAGAACGACGTGATCGTGTCGTTTAACGGCCGGCGAGTCGACAGCGTTCGCGAGATCCAACGGCTGCTGAGCGAGACCCCGCCAGACCGCACAGTTCAGATCGAGGTCATTCGCGGCGGCTCTCATCAAACCCTCGCCGCTGCCCTGACCAAGCGATCTCTTCAGAGCTTCAAAATGAATTGGCCGCAGCTTGACGAGAAGTCGATGAAGCTGAACGAAGAAGCGATGAAGCGCGCCGAAGAATCGTTGAAGCGCTCGCAGGACGCGTGGAAGGAATCGCAGGGAAAATTGAAAGCGTTTCCGCCGAACTTCGGTGAATTTGCTTTTGTGAATCCCGGCGACTTCGCGATGTTTAGCACAAGTCGGCTTGGCATCAGCGCTGAATCGTTGACCGATCAGTTGGCTCAGTTCTTCGGCGTGAAAGACGGCAAGGGCGTCCTTGTCGCTTCAGTTTCCGACAACGGCTCGGCCGCCAAAGCAGGAATCAAAGCTGGGGACGTGATCATCGCAGTCGGCGATCAGAGAGTCGAGAGCATCGGCTCGCTCCTCAAGGCTCTGTCCAACAAGTCGGAAGGAACCGTGGCGGTAAAGATAATTCGCAACCATGCCGAACAG
>JADGNW010000287.1 GCA_017883315.1 Blastocatellia bacterium
ATCGGAAGGATCAACAGATAGCCGATCAGTAGTTCGAACGCGAAGCGAGGCGCTTCGAGCATCAGCACCCCTGGCCGTGAACGTGAAACGATTCGGCCGTTGCCATCGCCGATCACCACCTGGCGCGCGCCTGAAAGCACGGCGAACAGCATTAGTGCAGCCAGCCGGCTTTGCGTGCTCAGATCAATCGTGAAAATGCAAAAGACCTCGGGAGCAACCGCCCGCGCGCTCGCGACGGCCTCGCGCTTCGAAGCCCACTTCAGATCAGCTTTGTTGATTGCTTTGACGTCCGCTTGCCCGAATTGTGCCGCCGCCCACTTTGTCGAGGCGTACGTGTTGCCGGAAAGATCCAGGAGAAGCACGCGCGGTCGTCTCTCTCTCTCGAGCTCGGTTGCCCGTGCGGTGCCTAGTTGCCGGCTTGAAGATGCCGTGACAGTTCGCCGGTTGACGTTCTTATGAGAGCGAGGCGGATTCACTTGGTTGCCGTTATGAGGAGGTTCCAGCCGAAGTTGCGAGCGAGCCATTGGAATAACGCTTCGGGTATGAAACGTCCGACTGGTCTAAGCTCGTGCCGCGTAAGCTGGTTCACTTGCAGTTTGCAATCACGAAAGTCGCTGAACATTTGGCGAGCTTCATCGCGAGTGTATGCCTTCACCAGGGGGCGGCCGTCTGTCTCCGAATATTCGACGCGGCGGCTCATGATCTCGGCCATACTTTCCTTGAAGAACTCACCGCGCAGAATGCCGTGCTTGAAGAAAAGTGAGCCCCAATAGTAAAGCGATGCGCGATGATAAAGCATCACGATGCCTTTGCCGCCCGGTTTTAGCACTCGGTGGATCTCACGAACCGCGCGCTCGGTATCAGGCGTGTGATGCAAAACGCCAAACGAATAGACGACATCAAAACTTGAATCGGGAAAGCTCAGGCTTTCGCCGTCCCCAATTGCGAACTCGCCGGTTAATCCGTAGACCTCGAACCGCCGGCGCGCTATCTCGATGCTGCGCGGCGTGAGGTCGACTCCAGTCACCTGCGCGCCGCCGCGAGCGAACTGAAGCAGATCAGTCCCTGTCCCGAAGCCAACCTCGAGCAAGCGTTTTCCCTTGTAACGATCAAAGCCAATCGTCCGCTTGATCCACGGACAATCGATTTCGTAGCGATGTCTTTCGATCGCATCGAAGTACTCTCGTGTGCCGAACTCCCGATCGCGTGCGGCGCTGGCGCCGCAAGGATTTGCGCTCCATTGCTCGCGCGCTCGTTGCTTGTAGTCGTCAGAAAGTGATGAGTGATGAGTGATTAGTGATGAGTGATGAGTACCGATCGATGGGTGTTCGTCGGCTCGCCGGGCTGCGCGGATATCTGCAAACGTTGTCGGTGATTGCTGCTTCAACTCTTCACTCACTTTGTTTTGTCAGCGTTCGCTTGAACTGTCGATAGTAGTAAACGTGCAATATGTAGTCCAGCGCCATCGAAGCGGCGCATGTCCATGCGGCTCCAGTGATTCCGAAGCGCGGCACTGTTACCAGCAACGTGGCGATGGTTGCGACACCGACGATAAGAACGATGTTGCGCAATTCGACGCCCCGTCCGTGCGAAGCAAGGAAGACGTTGTAAGGCTGAAACAAGCCGACGAAAAGATTCATGGTCGCAAACGGAATTAGCAGCGGCGCGGCTTCGCTGTATTTTGGAAAGGCAAACTTGAGCACGAATGGTCCAAACAGAACCAGCCCGACGGCTGCGCAGACAAGCAACACGGCATTCCATCTGGTGATTCGAGCGGGCACGCTTGTGAGTCGAGCAAAGGTTCGGAATCGAGTGACGGCCACCGACCGGCCCATCATCGCAATCGGGTTGCTGAACTTCTGCGCGATTGCGTACATCCCAAGCGGCGCCGTGCCGGCCAGGAAATAACCGATCGCAAGCTGATCGGATCGCGATGAGGCGACCCCGCTGACGCGCGCGAGGTATAAATTGAAGCCGTACCCGCGCGTCTCCTTGAGAGCTAATCTTACAAAGCGCGACGCACCGGAAAAGGTGGGCCGCATACGGGCAAGCGTCCAGGCTGCGGCCACGCCCGTTCCCGCCAAATTGGCTCCCAGAGCCGTTCCTGCGTTCAGTCGCCCGAAAGCTATCAGCACAATCAGCGCGAGAAGGTAGCTGCCCGACATCAGCAACTGAAACACCGACAAGCGCCGAATCTGGTTAAGACCCTGACAGGCTTGCTCAATGAATAGCTGAAACGGTTGAAAGAAAGCGAGCGCGGCCGTTCCGATGAACAGCCATCGCACATCCTTGTTGAAAATTGAATCGATGGGCCCGGCGGCGGCGGCAATGAATAGTGTGAAAGCGATGCTGAGCACAAACGTCATCAACGTCAGGGCGCCGAGCGCCTGCCGCTGCTCGCGAGCGTCCAGGGCGAGAGCGAGCACGCGAGCCCCCGCCGAAGAAACTCCAAACTCAAAGAACAGGCTTGTGACAAGAACGATGCTCAGGCAAAAAGCGAAGCGGCCCATCTCGGCGGGCTCCATCCATCTTGCCTGAATGATGCTGGCGAAAAAGCCCCCGAACATAGCAACGGTTTGCGCGGAAAATAACATGCCAGCCTGTCTGGTTGTTTCGCCCAACCTGAAGCGGGAACCAGGTGTCGAGGTTGGAGGGTCGGGATCAGGTGAGAGAGTTTCAGCGGCCAGGGTAATCCCTCCTACTAAGCGGGCCTGTCTGGGCGGCCCTCCGTGGCCGCCCCTGCGTGCGAAAGATGCGTTATCGCCGATGAGGGGCGGCCACGGAGGGCCGCCCCTACATGACTTGCAGACTCCTCAAGTTATTGCGACTTCCTCGGCGGCGGCCCTTGATCTCGGTGCCTCCGCCGCTCGAGGACTATCGATCCATTGGTCGTACCACAGACTCAAATTCAGCAAGCTCCAAAGGAAGAACGCATAGTTCGTACGCCTCGATCGATGTTCGTTCAGCAGACGTTTCACGAAACCGTAGTCGAACAACTCGCGGCGACGAAGCGCTGAATTGAAGAGTGCGTTCTCGACGAACCCTCCAAGCCGGTCAAGCATCCACTCGTTGATCGGCACGCCAAAGCCCTTCTTCTCGCGATGCAAGACCCGGTCGGGAATGATTCCCTTTAGCGCGCGCTTCAGAATGTATTTCGTCTCACCCTCGTGATACTTCAAGTGGGAGGGAATCGACATCGCAAACTCGACCAGTTTGTGATCCAGGTAAGGCACTCGCGCTTCGACCGAAGTTGCCATCGTCATCTTGTCAACGCGCATCAGAAGAAGCTCGGACAGTCTGAGCTTCAGTTCCTGGTAGATCATTCGATCAAGCTGATCGGCGTCAGGCTTGGAAGCCAACAAGCGATCCAGATCCGAGCGAACCACTGAATATGACGAGAACGCATCTTCGCTGCCGGGCCTGGTTCCAAGTCTTCGCCTCGCTTCGGGCGTCAGCAACTGTTGCTTGTTGACCTCGTCAAAGACGAATGTGCCGCTCCAGAAAAGCTCTTCGCCGTCTGCCAGTCGCCGTAGTAAGTCGGGCAGCATCTTTCGTCCCTTCGGCAACAGTCGCGTTATGCCGGTTCGACAAAGAGCGCGGCCAAGCGAAGCCATCGAGCGGCGCAGCGGCGCAGGCATTCGAGACAGATGCCGCCAAAGATGATCGTGAAGATCCAGATAGTAAGCGTACTCACGATACCCGCAGAACAACTCGTCGGAACCTTCTCCGACCTGCACGACTTTGGTGCCGGTCTCTCGCGCGAGTTTCGAAACGTAGTAAAGCGGAACACAAACCGGGTCGGCGATCGGTTCATCCTGGTGAAATATCAAGTCGGGAAGGAAATCCAAGAGCTCTTGCTGGCTGATCATCACTTCGTGATGATCGGTGCCGTACTCTTTCGCGACCAGTCGAGCCTCTTCGATCTCGTTGTAAGCCGGGTTGTCGCGAAAGCCAACCGTGAATGTGCGAACCGGCTGGCTCATCAGCCTGGACATCAATGCTACATTGGCGGTCGAGTCGATTCCTCCTGAAAGAAACACTCCGAACGGAACGTCGGACATCATTCGCTTCGCGATTGACTCGCTAAGCAACCGGCGCAGCTCTTCTGCTATCGCTTGCTCGTCCTCGAGAGCGGGATCGAGGCGCGTCGAGGTCGCGTCCCAGTAGCGCGTGACCTTTACATCGCCTCGCGCGTCGCAGGTGAGTGCGCAGCCAGCCGGAAGTTTCTGAATGCCCGCGAACAGAGTTTGCGGCGCGGGAGTGGTGAGGAAAGTCAGGTAATGGTAGAGCGCTTCTTCATCAACGTCGCGCGAGACCGCAGGATGCTCGAGTATCGCCTTGATCTCGGAGGCAAATATCAATCGACCACCGGTCAGCGTGTAATAGAGCGGCTTGACGCCAATGCGATCGCGCGCGAGCACCAGGCGCTTCGCGTTGTCATCCCACAAGGCGATTGCGAAATCGCCCTCAAGCTCTTGAACGAAATCGAGTCCGCGTTCTTCGTAAAGATGAATGATCGTTTCGGTGTCAGTGCGCGAGCGATAGCGGTGTCCTTTGGCTTCTAAGCCGGGCCGCAATGATTCGTGATTGTAGATTTCGCCGTTGAAGGTTATCCAAACTCGCTCGTCTTCGTTGGGCATCGGATTGCGGCCCGCGGGCGACAGGTCAACGATCGCAAGCCGGCGGTTGCCGAGTCCGAGTCGCCGGTCTTCGGTCACGTAGACGCCGGCGTCATCGGGCCCGCGATGAATCATCGTGTCTCGCATCCGGACTACGAGTTCCTCATCGACGCGGGGCCGGCTCACGCCGTATTCATAGATTCCGCAGATGCCACACATAAGACCGAAGTCAGAGGTCAGAAGTCAGGGTTTCCTCGATGCGAACAACTCGAAAGTTACTTTCAACGGAACCTCGGCTGAAAGACTGTATATGATAGCAGACGATTCTAGCCGAGTCTTGAACGCAGGCGAGACCCATCGCGGTTCTATCCTTGCGTCGAGCTTTGCCTCGAGCTTAAGAGCGCGAGAAGGCACGATGCTGAATGTCGCTCCGTTGCCGCTTGCGGTAGCGCAGTTGGTCTCGTCGAGCCCCACGTCCAACCCGGCGTCGAAGTTGAAAAAGAATTCAAAAAGGTGACGGCCTTCGCCGGTGAAGTTGTCTTCGATAGTCCAATAGCCTTTGCGCTTGTCGAGCGTGACAACTCGACGATGAGTCACCGGAGCAGCGAGACGTTGATAAGCGTAGTGCTCGGCATCCAGCACATCACGTTCAGCATCGCTCTGCCAAAGATTGACCTTTGGGCGGACGTTTGCGGCGAACGCGAAAGGCCAGCCTTCACGTGTTTGGCTTATCTCTTCGCCGTCAATTCGAACGGTGTTGTGATAAGCGGTCGAGCGAAACAGATTGCGATCATCCTCACTTGCTGTATAGACGAACGTTCCGGGGTCTCGCAGAAACGTTCGTCCGAAAGCGAAGACTTCAATCGCCAGCGCGTCCGAGTGAGCGTGCGAGCCTCGGCCGCGCGCGCCGTGATCGCCGCAGCCGATGATCGCGTAGAGCGGCCCGTGATTGGTTGCCGCGCGCTGAATGAAGATTTGAGCTTCCGGAAAAGCGCGCGAAGCCGGCTCCTCACCTGCGATTAGCGCAGCGAAAATGTCGTGGCCTTTATTACCGAACCACCAGACCGCTTCTTCATCGACAATGTTTGACTGTTTGAACTTTCCGCTCTCGAACATCACCGCGCCAATCGACATCAGATAGGAGTGATCGTTCGCCGCGCGCGGCTTGAACGTGATCAAGCGGCCGTCGTCCGAATCACCAATCATTGGAGCGGTGCCGTCGGGCTTCAGATAGTTGCGAACGAAGTCGAACATTGCTTCGAGCCGATCCCAGCAACGCGAGGAGATTTGGATGCCTCGTGCGCGATTCATCGTGAAAAACAGCGCGAAGATTTCGAGCACCAAACGGTGATAGCCGATCGCGCCCTCGTAGTCCACGCCGTCCGTGAGTACCTGACGGTCCATCTCTCGGAGCAACCGCTGCGTGCTGTAACTCGCCCAGTCCCGCGACTCATCGAATTCAGGGACCGCCATTCCAATCACGAACAAGCCTATCAAATCAGACAGGTAATGATTACTGGCCGCGCGATACGAGAACTCAAGATTCGCGCGAATGAAGCGCCCGTGCGCGAGCAGCATCTTCAGTATCAACTCAATGGCCTGATCGTTGACGCGCGGCGAGCCGCGGAACAGTTCGAGCGCGGTGATTATGTTCACAGCGCGGATTGCCGCTTCCATCGCAACGGTCCAGTTGACGCCGAAGCGCGGTGGGTTCTGTTCGTGCCACGATGCTAGCTGAAGCAGAAACTCTTCGGTGAATCGCTCATCGTTTGTCAGAACGAAAGCGCGGCCCAGCGCGACGAGATGATTAAGCCGATTGAGCTCCCACACCACGCGCACATCAGCGCCTGATCCGATCACCAGCGGCGTTCGCGTGAAGTGTTCCAGTGGCCAGC
>JADGNW010000288.1 GCA_017883315.1 Blastocatellia bacterium
CCTACGAGATGGAATGTAAGTGTGGGACCGCGAGCTGTCGCAAGGTGATCACTGGACAAGACTGGCAACGCAAAGATCTTCAGGAGAAGTACGCGGGCTATATGTCGTGGTACCTGATGGAGAAGATAAGAAGGAATTCGTGACAGTGCGTCGATGAAGAGTCGCGCTCTCATCAAGAGTCTCGCTCTTATCAAACCCTATTTTGTTAGCTGTCGTGGCCGCGGCTCAGAGCTTCAGGAATTAGATCATCATGACGCAAGAACAACCAGGTTATGTGTCAATGAAAGTCATCAAGGGTGACTTTGATCGTATCGCCTCCCTCTTGTTTGAAAACTCCGATCGCAACAACGTGTATCACAAGTACCTTCTCAGGCACGTTCCGTCACATTGTCACAACTCTCTGGACGTCGGTTGCGGAACTGGGGCTTTCTCCCGTCTGCTTGCTACCCGATCCGATCGTGTAGTCGCGCTGGACCTGTCTCCCGGAATGATCGACCTTGCCAGGCAACGATCCAGGGACGTTTCCAACATTAGCTTTGAGGTTGCGGATGTACTGAGAATGGATTTTCCTGCTCAAGAGTTTGACTGCATCGCCTCAATAAATACGTTGCATCATCTCCCGATGGAAGAAGTGCTCTTGATGATGAGGAAGGCTTTGAGGGTCAATGGAAAGCTGATTATCCTCGATCTGTTTCAGGGAGAAGGATTGGGCGACATTATTACCTCTACACTGGCCTTCCCATCCAGCATTGCCTTGAGACTTATGAAAACCGGCCGGCTAAGACCGCATCGGGAGCTGAGGCGAGCATGGACTCAACACGCACTCAACGACACTTATCTCACAATGAACCAAGTCAGAAAGATGTGCGAAAAGCTTTTGCCGGGAGCGCAAGTACGGAAACATCTGCTCTGGCAGTATTCGATTAGGTGGAGGAAAGAAGCAGGCAAGTAGTGACGCACCAGGCTCTGCTCCGCAAGCAAGCTCAACTGTTCGTTGCGCGGGACAAGCAACCAACGCGCTAATGTTGTATCCCGATTCGTTCAACCATTCGCGTTTCTGGGAAAGTACGATCACGAAGGCGGACACTGACGCCCGCCGCCTCTCTCCCCCAAACTAACTAAAGCTCGAAATAAGTTGACTTATTCGCCTGCGGCTTCTGGCACGCGGATTGGCTAGTCACCAGAACCCACTGCGTCTTTGCACACGGAGAGTCCATGAGAGATGCCTGGGAGTCGATCCGATGGTAGCGCTGAGATACGAATGAAGAATCGAGGATCGAGGATGGAAGATAGAGGATAGAAGCCTCGGAGGATTTATGGATACCTTGTTGCACGACATGCGCTACGGAGCTCGAATGCTGTTGAAGAATCCCGGCTTTGCTGTTGTGGCGATAATTGCCCTTGCGCTCGGCATAGGGGCCAATGCTGCGATCTTCAGCGTCGTCAATACAGTGCTGCTGCGTTCGCTTCCGTACGATGACCCTGACCGCCTGATGGTCTTGAGAGAGACCAAGCTCCCGCAGTTTCCGGAGTTCTCAGTCTCGCCCGGCAACTTTCTAGATTGGCAGAAGCAGAACACGGTATTCGAAAAGCTCGCCGCGATCAACGGCTCGGCTTACAACCTCACCAGCGACGCCGAGCCTGAACGGCTTCGCGGCGCGAGGGTGTCCGCGGGTCTGTTCGAGATGCTCGGCGCCACCCCGGCACTGGGGCGCACGTTTCTCGACGAAGAAGATCAACCGGGACAGAACGTAGCGATCCTGAGCAGCGCCCTCTGGAAACGCCGATTCAACTCGGACGCGAACATCATTGGCCAGTCGATAGCACTCAGTGCGACAAGCTACACAGTGATTGGTGTGATGCCGCCCACCTTCCAGTTTCCCGATCGCGATACGGAACTCTGGACGCCCGTCGGCTTCGCAGCCGCGCAAGCGCAGCAACACGGGGCGCACTATCTCTCGGTGATCGGCCGGCTCAAGCCCGGCGTCACTCGTGATCAAGCGAGCACTGAGATGAGCGCGATTGCCGGGCGATTGGCGGAACAGTATTCGGACTCGAACGCCGGCTGGGATGTGAACGTTGTCCCGATGCAGCAGTACGACGTTCGCGACATCAAGCCCGCGCTGTTGATTCTGCTCGGCGCGGTCGCGCTCGTGCTGCTGATCGCGTGCGCCAACGTCGCCAACCTTCTGCTTGCGCGCGCGACGGCGAGGCAGAAAGAGATCGCGATCAGGACGGCGCTTGGCGCGAGCCGCTGGCGTGTGGTTCGGCAGCTCCTGACAGAGAGTGTGTTGCTCGCTATTGCAGGTGGGGCGGTCGGGTTGCTGCTGGCGCTTTGGGGCACCGACTTGCTGCTGGCGCTTGCGCCTTTAGATCTACCTCGGGTGAAAGACGTTGCACTCGACAGCCGGGTGATCGCTTTCACGTTGTCGGTTACACTGCTTACAGGAATTATCTTTGGGCTTGTGCCCGCCTTGCAAGCGTCGAGGCCGAATCTGAATGAGACTCTTAAAGAAGGCGGCCGGGGCACGACCGGCGGTCATCATCGCGTTCGAGGCTCGCTCGTGATCACCGAAGTCGCGCTCGCTCTGGTATTGCTGGTAGGCGCGGGCTTGCTGATTCGCAGCTTCTATCGGATCCAGCAGGTCAATCCCGGATTCAACATCAGGAACGCGATGGCGGTAACGGTGTCGTTGCCCGGAAAGAAATATCCGCAGCCCGATCAACTGGTGGCCTTCTACACTCAGCTTATCGAGAGGGTCTCCGGTCTGCCCGGAGTCGTGTCGGCTGGAGCGACTCAGTCGCTTCCGATCCAGGGCGACTATCTGCTCGGCTTCAACATTCAAGGCCGCCCGCCCGATCCTCCCGGCGAAGATAAGAGCACAAATTATTACGCCGTCACTCCCGACTACTTCAAGGCGATGGGCATTCCGTTAGTGCGGGGGCGCGTGTTCACGGATCAGGACCGGAAGGATACGCCCAGAGTAGCGATCATCAACGAGGAGATGGCGAAGAAGTACTTTCCGGACGAGGACCCGATCGGCAAGGGGATCAACGTCACCAACGGGCCCGAGACGTTTCGCGAAATCGTCGGCATCGTGAGGGATGTTAAACAATACGGACCCGCTCAACCGACTACGCTTCAAACCTACGAACCTTTTCTGCAAAACCCGTTTTCCGGGATGACGCTTGTCGTACGCACCGAAGGCAATCCGACCGCGCTAACCTCGGCGATCCGAAGCCAGGTGCTGGCGATCGATAAGGACCAACCAATAGCCAGGACGAGACCGTTGGAGCAGGTCGTGTCGGAATCGGTGGCGAAGCAGCGTTTCGCGATGTTGCTTCTCGGGACCTTCGGCGCGGTCGCGTTGGTGCTGGCAGCAGTGGGACTCTATGGTGTGATGAGTTACGCTGTCACCCAGCGAACGCACGAGCTTGGAATTCGCATGGCGCTGGGCGCGCGAACGGGAGACGTGCTCCGGCTGGTAGTCGGCCAGGGAATGACCCTGGCTCTGGTCGGAGTGGGTATTGGTCTGGGCGGCGCGTTTGTGCTGACGCGATTGATGGCAAACTTGCTTTTCGCAACGGGCGCAACCGACCCGTTAACCTTCGCAGGCATTTCGGTGCTGCTCGCAGGAGTGGCTCTGGGAGCCTGTTTGGTGCCAGCGCGCCGCGCGGTCAAGGTCGATCCGATGGTGGCGCTGAGATACGAATGAGTTCCGAGTTCGGGGTTTGTGGTTCAGGGTTCGTGGTTACACCTCGATCATACGAACTCTGAACTCTGAACTCTGAACCTTGAACCGGGACTGAACTCGGAGGGGAAATGCAAACACTCTGGCAGGATCTACGCCACGGCGCGCGAATGCTTCTCAAGAATCCAGGTTTCACGTTGATTGCCGTTGGTACGCTGACACTGGGAATAGGCGCCAACACCGCGGTCTTCAGCGTTGTCAACGCGGTGCTGCTGCGCCCGCTGCCTTACCCGCACGCTGACCGCATGGTCTACGTGTGGGAAGGGAAGCAGTCAGACCCGAATGCTGAGGAGTCGATCTCGCCGCATAACTTCACGGACTTGCGGAGCCGGAATCAAAGCTTTGAGGCATACTGCGCCTTGAACTACACCGCCTTTACGCTGACGGGCGACAATCAGCCGGAAGCGCTCAACGGCGTGCTCGCTTCGGCTGATTTCGGGCTTGTGGTCGGAATGTCGCCAGCCATCGGCAGAATGTTCACCGCCGAAGAAGACACGCCAGGCAAGGAGCATGTCGCGCTCATCGGCGATGGGTTGTGGAAGCGGCGCTTTGGCGAGGACCGGCAAATCATCGGTCAAAACGTTCAACTCAACGGCGAGCCGTATACGATCATTGGAGTCATGCCGCCGGACTTCGACTTTCCGAATACAGCCATCGACGTGTGGGCGCCGCTCGCGCTCGATCTCGCGAAGTACGGACGCGGCTCCGCGTTTCTACAAGCCGCGGCGCGGCTCAAACCAAACGTGTCAGTCGAACAGGCGCGGGTCGATCTGCAAAAAATCGCGGAGCAACTGAGAGAAGAGATCCCGAACTTCGACCCGGATTTTGCCGTGAAGGTCAAGTCAGTGCGCGAAGCCCTGTTCGGTGATCTTGAGCGGCCTTTGATGATTCTGTTTGGCGCGGTCGTGCTGGTTCTGCTGATTGC